>JAGSHC010000193.1 GCA_023954745.1 Deltaproteobacteria bacterium
CTTGGTGTGCAGCTCGTCGATGGAGGTCTGCGAGACCGACACCGAGACGTTGGAGCGGGTGGGCGCCAGTCACGACCGGATGCGCTCGATGTTCGCTCGTCGGTTCTCCCGCGCTGTCCGCGAGGGAGAGCTGCCGTCGGACACGGACGTCGAGTCGCTGGCGGGGTTCGTGGTCAGTTCGAACATGGGAATGCAGGTCACAGCCCGCACCCAGCCCGGCGTTGCAGTCCTACGGGGCATCGCAGATCGCATCCTCGAGTCCATTCCCACGGGGTGATCGGCCTGGAGAGCCCGCCTCATCCCCCCTTTTTTGACCAATTCGGGACCTTTAGGTCCAAAATCAAGGAGCAGAACAATGAGCAACGAAACCCACGTCCTCGTCACTGGCGCCAACTCTGGACTCGGTCTGGAGGCTGCGCGCCAGCTCGCCGCCCGCCCCAAGGGACGCGTCTGGATCAGCGCACGGAGCCAGGCGAAGGCCGAGGCTGCCCGCGACACGCTCGTCGCGGCTACGGGGGCGTCCGCCGACCGCATCGGCTTCTTCATCTTCGACCTGCTGGACCCCTCGAGCATTCGCTCCGCCATCGACACCTACGCGGCGGGTGGGGTGAAGCTCGATGGAGTCGTACTGAACGCTGGAGGCATGGTGGCTCCCGAGGCGGGGGCTCTCACCCTCGCGCCCGATGGGACCACGGCGCTCTTCGCCATGAACGTCGGCGGCCACGCCCACCTCGTGCAGGGGCTGCTCGACCGAGATCTGCTCGCTGACGGAGCCACAGTGGTGTTCGCCGGGAGCGAGGCGAGTCGTGGCATTCCCATGATGAAAGCCGAGGCGCCTGCCTTGCCGGCGGGGGACCTGGACGAGGTCCTACCGAAGGTGATTCGCGGGCAGCACCTGGCGGGCAAGGTGGACCCGATGAATGAGTACGGCATCGTCAAGCTGATCGGGACCGCTTGGATGGAGGATCTGGCTCGTCGCCACGGTGGGCGATTGCGCGCGCTCACCGTGAGCCCTGGCATGACGGCGGGGACGGCTGGCGCTGATGACATGCCGGTGGGAATGAAGGTGTTCTTCAAGTACTTCATGATGCCGCTGATGAAGCTCATCGGAAAAGCACACGGGGTGGAGGCCGGTGCGGCTCGTTACATCCGAGGGATCGAGGACAAGAGCCTCAAGAGCGGCGGCTTCTATGCCAGTGCCTACCCGACGGTCACGGGTGCGTTGGCCCTGCAGTCCCCCGAGCAGCAGCCACTCCTGGAGAACGAAGGGTTCGCGCGGGCCGCTGGACGTCTGCTCGATGGTCTCACCGGGACCGAGAAGCCTGCGGTTCGTGCCGTGAGCTAGCTGGAGCCCATCGAGAGCGCCTGAGTCCCGGGGCGAGCTTCGCCCCGGGACTCCTCCTATCCTCGGCCCATGCTGCGCATCGCCACCTCCGCCTTTCCCATGAACGCCGACATCGGCTCCAACGCCCGCTGGATCCGGCGACACCTGCGTGAAGCGGCCAATGCCGGTGCCCACGTCGTGCACTTCCCCGAGTGCGCCCTGGCGGGCTACGCCCCGTCGGACCGTCCCAACTACGACGGCTTCGACTGGGACGAGCTGCTCCGCCACTCCGAAGGGGTGCGCGCCTTGGCGGCCGAGCTCAGCATCGCCGTCGTGATGGGCTCCATCCACCGACTGGACTACCGCAAGCCCCACAACTCGGTCTACATCATCGGCCCCGACGGCGCGTTGCTCGACCGCTACGACAAGCTCTTCGTCGCGGGTCCGGCCGACGACCAGGAGGAGCTCGCCCACTACTGCTCCGGCAGCCACTTCTGCACGTTCACCCTGCAGGGCGTGACGTGCGGAGTGCTCATCTGCCACGACTACCGCTACCCGGAGCTGTACCGGCAGTACAGCCGCCGCGGAGTGCAGGTGATGTTCCACAGCTTCCACGCGGGTGGCATCGCGCCCGGTCCGTGGGAGTCGATGCACGCCGGCACCGGGGCCGAGAACCACGGACATCACCACGGGGTCGGCACCCTGCCGGGCATCACCATGCCGGCGACGATGATCTCCATGGCCGCCAACAACTACGTGTGGATCAGCGCCAGCAACTCGAGCCGTCCCCAGTCGTGCTGGGGCAGCATCATGGTGCGCCCCGATGGAGTCATCGTCGGCAAGGTGCCGCGCAACCGGAGCGGCCTGCTGATCACCGACGTCGACCCGTCAGTCCAGCACTACGACTCCACGCGGGCGTGGCGAGACCGGGCCATCGATGGGGTGTTTCACAGCGGCGCTGCCATTGACGACCCGCGCGCAAAGGACCGCACGAGCTTCTGACCGGCGCGATGAGTCGGTGGACTGCGGGAGCGCCTACCGGCGGTCGAACACGTAGGGGCCGTCCACGGCGCCCCACACCTGCTCGTCGTTGCCATCGAAGCCGCGGTCCCAGGACGTGAAGCCCGTCGGTCCGATGACCACGTCGCTTGTGGCGTACGTGGCGTCGTTGATGGTGCTGGCGCACTCGTCTTCGACGGTGCCGCCACTGAACTCCTGCTCGGTGCTGCTCCAGGTGACCTGGACGCCACAGCCGTCGCGCAGCTCGACGTCTTCCTCGCTGAACTCGGGGCGCGTCGTCTGGTCGCACAGGCCGATGGCGGCGTTGGCGTCGGTGAGGGCGTACACCGTCGTCCACGCGGAGACCTCGTCCTCGCTGGACGCCTCCACCACGTAGATGCGCTGGCGGTAGGGAGCGGCGAGGTCGTCCATGAACGCCTGCTCGATGTAGAGCACGCGCTGCCCCAGCTCCGGCGCGAGGACCGCGCAGCCGAGCACCTGGATGTCCCAGTAGTTGGGGTCGGAGAGAGACTGCGCCTCCGAGTTGAACTCGCCCGCCAGCCACTGGGTGAGTCGGTCGGCGCGCACCGCAGCGAGGGCGTCGAGGTCGGGTCCGACTGCGTCGTCGTCGTCCCCGGTCGTGGGGCAACCAGCGAGCAGGGACAGACCCAGGAGGGGCAGACACAGAACGGGAAGTCGGCTCATGGCGCGGAGTCTAGGACTCGCGATCTATGGTGAGTCGTGCGCTCGTCAATTCTTTGCTGCGTCTTCGTCACGCTCCTCGGCTGCCCCACCGTGGTCCCCGAGGACAACAACTACTGCGCGGCCGATCCCCTCGGCGTCATCGAGGTCGATGAGGGGGAGCCCCAAGGCACCTGCCCCTTTGACCGCGGGCCTCCCTGCGACGCGGACTACCTCGTGCTTCCGGACAAGCAGCCGGGCGGCGCCCCGGAGGTCATGGACGACCTCGCCTTCGAGGACATGATCTTCTCCATGCGCGGTCAGATCCTCCAGAAGGAGACCGCGCCGCTGAGCTCCGCCGCGCTCAAGGACCGCGTCGTCGATGGCGCCGAGATGGGCTGGATGCTCGATGGCTTCGAGGAGCGCGAGCTGCGCGTGTCCATCGTGGAGAGCAGCGATGCGCCAGGGGCACGCTTTCGCCGTTGGCAGCTCGAGGACCCGCTGGTGGGCAAGATCCGCGGCTACACGGCCCTGCCCGACGGCGAGGGGCCCTTTCCCGCCATCGTCATCGCCCATGGACACACCCAAAACGGGCAGGAGTGGCTCGACGAGTACGACGGCCGGAGGCTCGCAGACCTCGGCTACGCCGTCGTCGCCCCGACGTTCCGCATCAACGACGGGGACCAGGACGAGTCCCGAGTCACCGAGCACCTGCTGCGGCGAGGCATGACCTTCGCCGGGGTGCGCGTCTACGAGCAGCTGCTCGCCCTCAAGTACGCCGCCTGGATGCCCGAGGTGGACGGCTGCCGCATCGGCCTGCTGGGACGCTCGGGCGGGTCGATCACCGGGGCCCTGACGGCGCGCATCACCCTCGGCTTCACCGCCTTCGTGAGCGACCTCGCCGGCGAGTACTTCCTTCAGATGCCGGATGGAGTTCTGCTCGACGAGACGGCGCCGAAGCTCTACGTGCTCTCCGAGCTCATCAACGACACCCAGAGCAACCACTTCCCCATCCTCCGCGTGGGATACGGGTACGTCACCGAGGACGAGCAGCAGCTCAACGCCTGGGGAATCATCTTCGACTTCCTCGATGAGAACGTGATGGACGCTGACCCCGGCAGATGAGTCGTTTGGTTGCCAGTGCGGTCCTCCTCCTGGTGAGCGCCGCGATGCTCCTGCTCCTCGGGACCCGCCTCGCGGCGGACCCTCTGTCTCCCTATGGAGAGCAGGGCGCCGAGTTCCTCGAGCACGCCGACCGCCTCAAGCTGGTGGAGACGACGCGCCAGGTTGGGCTCGGCCATCCCGTGGCGTGGCTCGAAGAGGCCGACCGGGCGTTCCCGCCGGGCATCCACCTGCTGGGTGCGCCTTGGGGTGCGGTGTTCGGCCACGACGCGGTGTCGGTGACCTGGAGCGCACCGCTGTGGTTGCTTCTGTTGGCCCTGGCCGTGGGGTCGGTCGCTGCGTCCCTCGACCTCAAGGTTGCCCGGGAGGAGGAGCGCCGCTCCGCGTTCGTCTTTGGGGCTGTCGCGGCGTTGATGCTCCCCGCGGCCCACGCGGCGGCGCTCCGGTACCACTACGACCTGCCCATGACAGCCTTGCTCTGGTGCGCCGTCGCGTTGCAGCTTCGCTTCCAGGACAAGAGGCCCTTCCTGGCGGGGTCCCTCGCGGGACTGTTTCTGTTTCTCGCCGCCGCGACGAAGTGGTCGGCGCTGCCGCTGGGTGTGCCCCTCATCGTCGGGGCGGCCATCGCTCCTCGTCGCCGGGAGACCCTCGCCCGCTCGATGCCGCTGCACTACCGCGCATGGACCGTGGGGGCTGCAGGGCTCGTCAGCGCCTTGCTCGTCGGCGGATTCCTCGCGGTGAGCATGGAGTCACTGCTCTCCATGGCCGGCACCTTCGAAGAGCCAGGCGGGGCTGGGAGCTCCCTGTGGTCGCGCTTCGATGGGGGGCTGGTCGAAGGAGTGAGGACCATCGTGGGCGCGGTGGGGGCTGCGGTCCCGGAGCAGCCACTGGAGCGCCTGATCACCTACGTCGTGCACGTGGGGACCGCGATGCTGTCGCCCCTTGGGGTGCTCCTCCTCGCGGCCGCGATGCTCCCGTGGTTGGCCACCGGCGCATCGGGCCTGTCCATGGCGGTCGTGGCCATCGGGGGGCAGCTCGCGTTCCTGGTGCTCGGCACCCCGCCCATGGACGAGCGCTTTCTGCTCCCGTCGCTGCCCTTCGTGGCTCTGGCCGCCGCGGGCGGATGTCGCGGGGTCGAGGGGCGCGGTCGGCAAGGCTTCATCGCTGTGCTGCTCGCCGGCGCGTTCTTCATCGCCTGGGACTTCCATCACGGGCCCGAGGGCTGGTGGAACCGGCGCGCGGTGGTGCGGGTCTCCCAGACGGAGATGCCGCAGTCGCAGGGGCGGCGCTTCATGCTCGCGAGCTCCTTCGGGGCGCGGGGGTGGGTGCGCCGCGATGAGCAGCGGGATCCGCGGATGGAACAGCGACAGCAGGTGTGGCAGGCGATCGCGGACTGTGGCGCGCGCAACGTGGTCTTCGACACCAGCGCGGTCATCGACATGCAGGGGGATGGGCTGTGGTGGCAGTACCGCGGCCTCCTGGCGCAGGTGCAGCGGCAAGACCCGCCGATGCTCCTGTCCATGCGCGACCCCGAGGTGGGGCGGGTGGACCCGACATGGGCGGTGGTCGTGACCGGGCCCGTCGGCCCCCCGACGCCGGCGGGTCTCGGGGGGCCCTGGGTTGTGGCTCGCGCTCTTCCGGAGCCGGGCGGCCGCGGCGAGGTGCGTCTCTGGGTGCGGGACGGAAGCAAGGTCTGTCGCTGAGGTGTTGGGCGAGTAGGATTCCGCCGTGAACAAGAAACTCCTCATCGCCCTAGGGGTCGTCGGCGTGCTGCTGGCCCTGGTTCTGCTCCTCGGCCCGGCGCTGTTCGAGGGGCCTGTGCGGGACGGTGTCGTCGATGCTGCCAATGACAGCCTCGACGCAGACCTGGCTCTGGGGGACCTCTCCATCAGCCTCGTCCGCGACTTTCCATCCATCAGTGTGCGTCTCGACGACGTCTCCCTCACGGGGAGGGGGGAGCACGAGGGCACCAAGCTGCTCACACTCGAGACCCTGGACGTCGCGGTGAACCTGTCCAGCGCATTCGGAGGGGCCATCGCCATCGAGCGGGTGGCGCTGGTGAAGCCCGTCGTGCGGCTCGTTCGCTTCGAGGAGGGCGCTCCGAACTGGGAGATCACCAACTCCGAAGAGCCCGCCGCACCCTCCGAGCCCAGTGGGATGCCGTCGCTCGCGTTGGACCAGGTGACGATCCGCGAGGGAGCGGTCTCGTACGACGACGCACAGGTTGGCATCGGGATGACCGCCGAGGGGCTGGAGTTCAGCGGCCGGGCCGATCTGGATGCAGCGCTCTCCCGTGCGGAGGCGGTTCTCGTGGTGGACGCCCTTGGGCTCACCCAGAAGGGACGCACCCTCCTCGATGGCTCTCGCCTCGCCCTCGACCTGTCGGCCGATGTCGACCAGGACGCGAAGCTGCTCACCCTCGCTGAGAACCGCATCGAGCTTGACTCCCTGGCACTCGGAGCCTCGGGTACGGTGACGTTGCCCGACGAGGGGCTCAACGTCCTGGATCTGACCTTGGCGGCGGACACGCCGTCCATCGCCTCGCTCATCTCTCTCGTGCCGGGTCTCGCCGAGGGAGCCCTGGAGGGCATGACCACCGACGGCACCCTGTCGTTGACCGGCTTCGCGAAGGGGCCGGTGGGTGGAGAGGCTCTTCCTGCCTTTGGAGTCGACCTCACCGTGGTCGACGGGAGCTACTCCCATGCTGCTCTCGCCGAACCCCTGAGCGACATCCAGATCGATGCTCACATCGACGGCCCAGGTCCGGCCCTCGACAACGTGGTGGTCGATCTGCGCGCCGCCTCGGCGAAGCTTGCGGGCAACCCGTTGTCGGTGACCGGGCGTGCGAGCAAGCTGATGTCGGACCAGCTGGTGGACCTCGACGCCAGGGGCGACATCGACCTCGAGCAGCTCGGCGCCCTCGTGCCCCGCGACCACGCATCTGCGCTGGCGGGGGAGGTGGACCTGGACGTGAGCTGGCGCGGCTCGGTCGCCAAGCTCACCCAGGCTGGCTACCAGGCCCCGAAGGCGAAGGGGACCATCGTGGTGCAGCGGGCGTCCTGGGCTCCCGAGGGCGCCCAGGTGCCGTTGGAGATCCCGCGTGCTTCGATGCGAGTCACCCCATCCACGGTGCGCCTCGAGGAGCTCGCGATGCGGGCGGGTCGCACGGATGTCCGAGGGGCTGGCCAGTTGGACAACGTCCTCGCGTGGGCGCTCCTCGGGGAGGACCTGGTGGGGGCGGTACACACCAAGTCCAAGGTCATCGACCTCGACCAGCTCACGGCGGCGTTCGGCCCGGAGCCGGAGGCGGGGGGGCCGGACACTCCTCCCGTCGCGCCGGAAGGCAAGGCCGCCCTGCGTCTGCCCGCGGGCATCGACGTGGGGTTGAACAGCACGGCGGACAAGGTCGTATTCCGCGGCATTCCCATGAAGGACGCCCGGGTGAAGGCGCGGGTGGCAGACCAGGTGCTGCGGCTCGAGGACGTCAGCGTGGGCATGCTGGACGGGAGGGTGGGCCTCAAGGGGCTCTACGACAGCGGCCCCATCCGGCCCCTGGTGGATCTGGCGGTGGAGCTGTCCCGTATCGACATCACGTCCGCCATCGACACGTTCCCTGTGGCGGAGAAGCTCGCCCCCATCGCGCGCAAGGCGGTGGGGCGCGTCAGCACGGAGCTGTCCATGGACGGGACCCTGGACGAGGCGATGAGCCTGGTCCTCGACAGTCTGGACGGCACTGGCAAGCTCGTGGCCCACAGCCTGCGCATCGAGGGCAGCCAGGCGATGACTGCCATCAGCAAGGGGCTGAAGAACGCACGGTTCGAGAACGCAAGGCTCGACGGCGTCACCGCCCTGTTCTCGGTGGAGAAGGGCCGCATCGATGTGAAGCCCTTCGCGATGAAGCTCGGGCCCATCGACGCGACCTTTGGTGGGGCTCATCACTTCGATCAGGACATCGACTACGACATGGATCTGATGCTCCCGGCGGGGGAGTTCTCCGGCAAGGCCTCAGCGGCTCTGTCGAGTCTGTCTCGGGGCACTCCCTTTGCCGGGATCAGCCCCAAGCTGAGTGACACGGTGAAGGTGGGAGTGGACATCACGGGCACGGTGACGAAGCCCATCGTGACCTTGGACCTGCAGTCCCTCGCGGCGAGCGCCGGAGATGTGTTGCTCGGCACCGCGGAGCAGGTGCTCGACAAGGCCACCGAGGAGGTGGAGAAGGTCGTGGACCAGGGCCTCGAGGTGGCGACGGCCCAGGCTCAGGCGGCGAAGGACCAGGCGTACACCGCGGCGTCGAACCTCAAGAAGCAGGCGTATCGCGCGGCGGACGAGGGGAAGAAGCAGGGCTATCGGGCGGCAGACCGGCTGGTGGGCGAGGCGGGCGACCCCATCGCGAAGCTGGCGGCCCAGGCTGCGGCGACCGAGGCGAAGCGGCAGGCCGACCGGGCGTTCTCGGACGCGAAGAAGAAGGCGGACTCGGCCTACCGCGATGCGCTGCGAGAGGCGGACGCGGAGTACGACAAGGCGGTCGCGAGTGGCTCGAAGACCGTAAGGAGCGCCCCGAGCAAGGCCCGTGGCAAGGTCAAGAGAAAGAAGAAGAAGTGATGGCTGAGTTTCCCACCGGGCTGAGGAAGTACTTCGACTCGGACCCCGCCGTGGGTCGAGTCCTGCGGATCGGAACCCGCCCGCGGAAGCGGGCCCCCGTGGTGGAGGTCTCCGAGTGGGACCTGACGACCGCGGCGGACCACGGCACGGCGAGGCAGAAGCGCGCGGTGACGCTGATCCAGGCCGAGCACATCCCGGTGATCAAGCAGATCTCGGGAGCGGAGTTCGACGCTCTGGACCTGCGTCGCAACGTGCTCGTGTCGGGCATCAATCTCGCCGCTCTTCGTTGGGCTCGATTCTCGGTGGGCGAGGTGGTGCTCGAAGGCACCCTTCCTTGCGACCCGTGTGAGCGGATGGAGGGGTTGCTGGGGCCTGGGGGCTACGCGGCGATGTTCGGCATGGGCGGGCTCTGCGCTCGCCTCGTGACGCCGGGGGTCATCCGGGTGGGTGACCCGGTGCGGCGGCTCGGCTTCCGCGACGACCTCCCGCGGGAATAGGCATGGGCTGGTACGAGGACCGCGTCCTCCCGCGGATGATCGACCTGGTGATGGACACCGGACCGATGCGCAAGCTGCGGGTCAAGACCGCTGAGCCGCTGGCGGGGACGGTGTTGGAGATCGGCTTTGGCACCGGGCTGAACCTGCCCCACTACCCGGCGGCCGTGACGCAGGTGTTGGCGGTGGACCCGGCGATGCTGGGGCGGACCCTGGCCGCGGAGCGACTGAAGGCCGTGTCCTTCGACGTGGACTTCGTGGGGCTGGACGGCCAGGCGGTGGAGTTGCCGGATGCGAGCGTGGACGCCGCGCTGTGTACCTGGACCCTGTGCACCATCCCCGACGCGGATCGGGCCTTGAAGGAGGTGCAGCGCATCCTCAAGCCCGGTGGGGCGCTGAGGTTCGTGGAGCATGGGAGGCACCCTCAGGACGGGGTCGCGCGCTGGCAAGACCGGTTCAATCCAGTCCAGAAGTTCTTCGCCGGTGGTTGCAACCTGAACCGTCGGATCGATGCGCTGATCCGCGACTCGGGCTTCGAGCTCGAGGAGCTGGAGACGTTTGGCATGCCGGGTCCGAAGGTCATGACCTGGACCTATCTGGGGACGGCGCGGCGCCAGGACTAGAGCCGCTTCTCCTTGAGAGGCCGGTGTCTGCTGGCAGCGCCGCGCGGGAACGACCGGGATGCCCGTGACCCGTTGAGGGGGTCGAACGGGCTGGCGTTGACCCGATGGATGGTGGTGCAGGTGTCTCGACTGTCCCGCCGCCGCGGGCAGAGTCGGTGGCTCCCGTCCCGAGGTGGAGACGCGGTCGTCGTTTGCGCGGGAGAGTCCTCCCGTGCGGCAGCCTTGGCCCATGCTTTGCAAATCCCCGACCCACGCAGCACGACGCTGCAGGAGGCAAGACGCACCCCATGGGACTGTTCTCGTTCATCGGAAACGCCGGCAAGAAGCTCTTCGGACGTGAGAAGGATCCGGCTCCTCAGGACGCCGAAGAAGCGGCTGACTTCTCCCTCAAGCTCAAGCAGGAAGTCAGGAGCCTCGGCCTCCCTGTCGAGAGCCTGGGTATTCGCTGGAACGATGGTGGCACCGTCACCGTGCGCGGCGAAGCGGCCGACCACGCGACGCGGGAGAAGATCATTCTCACCGTGGGGAACACCGCGGGTGTGACGTCCGTGGACGACCAGATGACGGTGACGCCCCCGCCGGCGGCCGAGGTCACCGAGGAGGAGTTCGTGGGGCCGCCGGCTCCGCAGTCGACGTTCTACACGGTGGTGTCCGGCGACACGCTCGGCAAGATCGCGGAGGCCCACTACGGCGTTCCCGCCATGTACGGCGCGATCTTCGAGGCGAACAAGCCGATGCTCACCCACCCCGACACGATCTACCCCGGACAGGTGCTGCGCATCCCCGAGGTGAGCGGCGTGACCCACACGGTGGTCTCTGGCGACACGCTGGGCGGCATCGCCAAGCGCTGGCTCGGGAGCTCCGGTCGGTACACGGAGATCTTCGAGGCAAACAAGCACCAGCTGACCAGCCCCGATGCGATCAACGTCGGCCAGGTGCTGGTGATCCCGGTGGGCGACCCTGGCGCCATTGCCTGAAGGGGCACCGCTGCCGCCTTCGCCACGAGGCGTGACAGGGGGTGCGGTGTCGAACGTGGTGGAGGGTGCGGCGCACCCCGGGGTCTCTCGCGCCCCGGGGCCCGCGCCGCGAGCCCCAGGACCCGAGTCCTACCGCCTCCGCCAGGCCAGTCCCAGCGCCACCCACGCCAGCAGCTGCAGCAGCAGCCCCGTCCAGAGACCCGGTGGTCGCCATCGGCACTCGGCGCTGCCGGTCTCGCCCACACGCACCCGCAGCCAGTTGTTGCCTCGCTGCGGAGTTGCGACCCGTTGGGCGTTGTCCTCGGGGTAGATCACCTGCTCTCCACCGTCGCAGCGCCACCCGCGGAGGTCTCGCTGGGCAACGCGCACCTGGGTTCCCGGGGGCGCCGTCACCCGCCATCGGTCCAAGTGCCCCTCCACGGTCACCGGGACGTCCAACGCCTCCGGTGTCCTCTCCCCGGGCTCCCGCTCCGTCTCCGCGTTGCCGAGCCCCTCGCTGTCGTGCAGGGGCGTCTCGATGAGGGCAAAACCAATCCCTGTTGCGAAGTGGGGCCGCACCCAGCCTTGCAGCGAGGTGCGAGAGAGGGGCTCGTCGCTCCCGCCCAGCAGGACCCCCCGCGCCGTGGTCGATGTCTCCGTCTCCACTCGTTCTGCCGGTGGGTACGCCTGGAACTGAGCCCGCTCCAGGGTCGCCCAGGTCAGGACAAGCCCCACGACCGCCGGCACCCCCCAGCGGGGCACGGCCCGCATCCAGCTTCGGGTCCCCAGCCATCCCAACGTCGCGAATCCCGGGAGAATCAACAGGAACCACTGGAGTCGCACTGGGTAGTTGATGGCCGACATTCCGGGCGCAAGCGTCGCCACCCGCCACGGGTGCATTGGGCGCCCTGCGCCCCAGCCAAGGAGCACACACACCAGCACCGCCACGGCGAGGGCGCCGACTCCGCGGGCCGATCGCGGGTCGACTGAGGGGCCAGCCCGGTCTTCGCTGCCCTGGTCTTCGCCGCCTCGCGGTTGCCCCCCCTCGCGCAACCACCAGGCCACCAGAGCCATCCCCAGCATCAAGAGCCCCAGCACCCCGCCATGGGGAACCCGGAGCAACTCTTCGATGCCCCGCTCGGCGCCTCCACCGAGGAACGTCGCCCATGGGATCGGATCCACATCGATGCCACGCCAGCTCGCCGCGCGCCAGTTGAGCTTCACCACGACGAACGAGGGCACCAGCCGCCACGCCGCCACCGCCAGCAGGCCCAGTCCAAACCCCACAATGGGCGTCGCTCCCTCGCGAACCCGCGCGCGGCCCACCCAGAGCCCAGCGCCCAACAGCGCCAGCACCGCCAGGTCCATGGGCCACGAGGTCACCTCGGACCACGCAGACGGCAGCACGAACGGCAGAGCCATCAGCCCGAGCAGCCCCGCCGCGAGGCGCGCTCCAGCCACCCAGCTCCACGACGCCAACAGCAGCGCGAACACCGTGAACGCCGTCGGGTAGTGGCCTCCGCCCAGCGACGCGAGCCCCACCGCAGCCCCACCCAGCGCCGACAGCCCCAGCGCTCGCCATGGTCGCGACCCGGCCGCCGCCATC
>JAGSHC010000091.1 GCA_023954745.1 Deltaproteobacteria bacterium
CAAAGGAGCAAGCGGGCTCCGCGCGCAAGCGCCTGATGCTCCTCCACGGCATCGCCATGTTCCTCGTCTTCGCGGGCGGGATGGGCCTCGGCGCGGTGACCGGGGCCATCTCGGAGGAGAACGGCTTCGCGAGCTGGATCTGGTTCAAGATGGGCATCTGGGTGGCCGTCGGTGCCCTGCCCGCTCTGCCCTACCGGAGTCCGAAGCTGGCGGCGGCCATCTTCTTGATGACCCCGGTGTTGGTTGCCTTCGCTGGCTGGGTCGCCGGTGGGTTTCTTCCCCTCACCCGGTAGCTGGGGCGCGGGTCCTCAGCGCACCCGAAGACGCACGGCCCCGCCCGCTCGCAGCGGCTCGCCGACCACCGTCCCTGCCACGCGGTCGGCGGGGATGCTCACGGGCTGATCCGCCGGGCTCCACGGCGTGGAGCGAAGGGTGATCTCGGCGGGGACCGAGGGCGGACGGCGAAGCAATCCCACATCGGGCTGAGAGAGGTACCCGGCGACGGCGATCGTCCCGTCGGGCCGCTCGTGCAGCTCCACGCTCGCCCCGTCGGACGGTGAGGGGAGCCAGGGCTCCTGGCCGAGAAGGAGGGGGAGCAGCGCCCACGGCCCCACGTACCCCACGCGATCGGGCGGGTGCGCGGCGCGCAAGCTCGTCAGGTCGGTGTCCGGCGCGCCCACCAGGACGGGGAGACGAAGGGCGTCCGGTCCGGGGGTTCCGTCCGGGGGCCACCGGCGATTGGCCACGAACACGTCGGGGGGAGGGGAGCTCGTGGCCAGCTGCGGAGTCCCGGGCACGCCCCGGCGGGGCTCGGTGAACCCGAGCCCGGCCTTCCAGGCCGCGTCGGCGAGGGCTGCCCCCATCGCCCGGTAGCCGCGCCAGTTCATGTGGCAGGAGTCCACGAACAGGTCGTCCCCGGGGATCCCCTGGGATGCCAACTCCTGGGCGGACTCCTGGAGGTCGACGAACGACGCGTGGGTCCACCGCTCGGCCACGGCTTCGATCTCTCGGCGCAGGCTTCCAGGGCACCGGTTGTCCACCCCGAGCTCCACCGCGGCTGCGAACGACCTCCGGGCGGCGTCGAGGTCGCCTCCGGCGAGCTGGGCCTCACCCTGCTCCATGAGCTCGGCCTGGGGGCCCGGCGTGTCTCCGGCCTGTCGTGCGCTCTGCATGCGATGGTTCGAGGGCGGCGCGGCGAACAGGACGGGGACGCCTGCGTCGGCGCTCATCCGGGCGATGGCCTCCAGGTTCGCGGCGAAGTCCCGAGCGATGGCCTCGCCGGACCGCTCACGGGGGGTGAAGAGCGGCCGATCGTCGGGCTGCGTCTCGTCCAGCACCAGATCGCGCACCACCCGGAAGGTGGCAGTTCGATGCAGGAACTCCTGCGGGGCCGTGGGTGGCGCGACCCCCTCGTTGTTGCAGGACGCGACGATGAGTCCGGCGGGCCGGTGGGGGAGGAGGCGCTGCACGATGCGCCGCACCCGGTAGGAGCTCTGACCGCCCGCAGACGCGTTCACCAGGGCCGGGTCGGTGTCCCCCAGCAGCGGCCGGATCCACGAAGCCATGCCGCCCCCGACCTCTCGCCCATAGCCTTGATACTCGTAGGGGGTGCCCATGGCGAAGCTGCCACCCACCAGGAAGACCCTCGCCTCGTCGGCGGGGAGACGGGAGGGGATCATCCAGCGCTCGGCGTACTCGCTCGTGCGGAGGCCACCGCCCTCGTCATCGACCAGGATCGGACCGAGCAGGTAGTTGGCGCGATCATCCAGGGTGAGGCCGCCAATACCTGCTGCCTCGAGGACCCGGCACGCGGCCTCCACCGCACCGAGGCCGAGCACCACGGCCACGAGAACGAAGATCGCGCTGCGCCCCCTGCTGCGTCCGTCCGCCATGACGCAAGGGTAAACGGCTTCTCATGATCTCGATCAGAAGCCGTTACGCTGCGCGGCGATGGCCCTCGATGTCCTCCTCGTCGTTCCTCCCTGTGCCAGCGCGGCGTTGCCGGTGCTTGGTCCGTCGATCCTGTGTGCTGCCCTGCGCGAGGCGGGCCACGACACGCACGTGCTCTACGCCAACCTCGAGTTCGCGGCCAGGGTCGGCTTCATGCCGTACCGCAAGTTCGCCCTGTCGGTGGAGCGCCTGCACGGGGAGATGCTCTTTGCCCCGGAGGCCTGGGGGCAACCCCTGGACGTGCAGCCGTCCGAGTTCGATGAGCGCGTCGACGGCATCAGCTACGCCGAGTTCATGGCGGCCCTGGAGCACGTGCCCGCGTTCGTGTCCGACACCGCGGCGCTGATCGCGAGCATGAAGCCGCGGATCGTGGGCTTCTCGTCGGTGTTCCAGCAGACCATCGCCAGCGTGGCCCTGGCGAAGGCCGTACGCGCACGCTTGCCCGAGGCGGTTCTGCTGCTGGGAGGCGCCAACGCGGCTGCGCCCATGGGAGCGGCCATCGCCGAGGCGACGGAGGCCTTCGACCACGTCGTCTCCGGCGAGGGTGAAGTGGGCCTGCCGGACCTCGTGACGCGCATCCTCGCAGGCGACGCGCCCGCCGAGTCGGTGGTCCAGATGCCCCGGGTCCCCCGGATGGACCTCGTACCCACCCCGGTCTTCGACGACTTCTACGCCCAGGTGCGCCCTCTGATGGCGTCTGAGCGACTTCCCGAGGGTCTGCCCGTGGCGCTGCCCTTCGAGTCCTCTCGCGGCTGCTGGTGGGGCGAGAGGTCCCACTGCACCTTCTGCGGGCTCAACGGGCTCGAGATCGCCGAGCGGGCCCACAGTCCAGAGAGGGTCCTCGCCGACATCGAGCACCTCGTCGCTACGTGGGGGGTCACCGAGCTTCGCGCCTCGGACGACCTGCTCCCCATTCGCATCCAGCGGGAGGTCCTGCCCGAGCTGGCGCGTCGTCAGCACGCTCGCCCCGAGCCCCTGACCTTCTTCTACGAGGTGAAGAGCTCGATGCGCCGCAAGGACCTTCAGATGCTCGCCGCCGCCGGAGTGACCCAGGTGCAGGCGGGACTGGAGTCGCTCTCGACGGACACGCTGAAGTCCATGCGCAAGGGCGTCACGGGCCCCATGAACATCGTGTTCCTCCGCGAAGCGCGGGCGGCGGGAGTAGACCCGCTCTGGAACTGGATGGTGGGCTTTCCCGACGACCACAAGGAGGACTACGACGCCTTCCTGCGCGTCGCTCCGTTCTTGCACCACCTACGCCCGCCGGTGGCGCTGGCGCCGGTGCGGGTGGATCGCTTCAGCCCCTATCACGGAGACCCGGCCGCCTACGGGATCTCCGCCCTGACGCCGCTTCCTGGAGCGATCCGGGTGTGGCCCGACGGCGCCGATCTGCACGCCATCTCCTACCACTTCACGGGGTCCATGAAGTCGCCGTATCGGGACAATCCGCGCCTCGCGGCGAAGGTCCACCGTGGCCTTGCCGACTGGAGCGCTGCCTGGGCCGAGGGGACGCCCCCCGAGCTGGTGGGGACCGAGCACCCCGATGGCAGCATCACCGTGCGGGACACCCGACGCGTCGCCGCCGACGCCGAGACGCGCCTCTCCCCCGAGGTCGCCACGTTGTTGCGTCGCCTGGACAAGCCGACGCCCTTCGAGCAGGCCGAGGAGCAGTCGGCGGTGCCCGCCTTCGGCGGCCTGCTTCAGCGCGGCTTCGTCGTGCAGCACGAGGAGGCCCTCGTCAGCGTCGTCGTGTTCTCGTCCGATACGGTGGACCCGTGAGCCGCGTCCTGCCCATCGTCGCCCTGACACTCGCCCTCTCGCCCGGGTGCTCCGACACCTGCCGCGTGGCCGTGACTCACGACATCGTCGCCGATGACGTCGTGGTCTTCAGCATTCAGGCGCGGCTCGAGGGCACGACGGGCTGGGAGAGCGAGGACCTCCTGCCGGGACGCTTCGCGTTTGGAGAGACGCGGACTGTGCGCGTCCCCCCGAGCACACCGTGGACCCTGGACCTGCACGCCACCGACGGCGCCACCCGCAGCTGGACCCGGCTCGATGCGCTGGTGTGCGACGTGCCGGACGAGCAGCTGGAGCTGACGCTCACGGACGCCGACCGTGACCAGCCTTGCACGTGGACCCTGGTGAACGACCTCGACCAGGAGTTGCTGTCGGTGTTCATGCGTCGGTCGGACACCATCGCCTGGACGCGTGAACTCATCCCCGAGCAGCCGCTGGCGGCCGGGGAGCGTCTGGACTTCGCCGTGGACGACGACCGACCGTTGTGGGACGTGCAGGCGCGTGCCGACGGCGGGACGGAGCTGTCCTTGTGGACGATGAAGGATCTCGGGCCCTGTGAGGCCGGCGCTGCCCTGGAGGTCGTGATCTCCGGGGACCCGGACTCCACGGAGGAGGTCCGATGAGCGTGAGTTGGACCGTGAGTGGTGGACTGCTTGGTGCCACGTTGCTTGCTGCGGCCCTCTTGGTCACCGGCTGCCCCGTCACCCCGGACCCGTGCTTGTGGGTCGTGACGAACAACGTGGGAACCCTCGCTGCGCCCACGGACTTCGTCATCCTCCAGCTGCGTGATCCTGGCGGCGAGTGGGGGGAGAACATCCTGGGAGAGGACGGCACGCTCCCCTTCGGCGAGTCGCTGTCGTTCCTGCTGGCCCCGGGCCTCGATGACCTCGACGTGCGCGCATGGGACGCCGAGGCGAGCAGCTGGAGCCGCTACGAAGCGGGTTCCTGCGAAGACGGTCAGCGGATCGAGACGGTGATCACGGCGGACGACCTGGACGTCCCGTGCAACTGGGACATCACCAACCTGCTGGGCGACAGCGGCGTCAACTACGCGCTCCTCGAGATCTGGGTGCGCATCGCGGGAGGCGCCGACTGGGGTCCCGGCACTCTCGGCGGCGTGCCGCTCGCCTTCGAGGAGACCCTCGAGTTGGCGGTGGAGACGGGCTACTCCTTTGACGTCTCCGCGGTGGACCAGGACGGCATCTACTACCTGCTGGCCAACGAGCAGGAGTGCCGGGACGGCGAGGACCTCTCCAGCACGATCTCGCTGTCGGACGAAGCCCCGCCCTGCATCTGGCAGGTGACCAACACCATCGACGGAGACTTCGGGCCCGTGTCCATCGTCGCGCTGACGGTGACCCCGTCAGGGACAGCGGAGACCATCGTGTACCAGCTGCCCAACACGCTCTCCTTCGGAGACGTCAGCGAGGTGCCCTTCTTCCCCCGGGCGGTCTGGGATCTCCAGGCGGTGGACGAGCTGGGGCAGACGTACACGTACCCCGAGGCCGCCCTGTGCCTCGATGGCGGCGAGCTCTACGCCCTCGACGTGGTGGCCGAGGACGTCGACCCGGCCCGCTAGATCAGGCGCGCAGGCTCGCCGCGAATGCCCAGGGATCCTCGGCGTCGCGCACAACGTCGAAGGTGAAGGGCAGTGCGATCTCCGTCACGAACTCCGGCGGGTCATCGCTGGTCACCAGCTCCCGAAGCAGCTTCACCGCGATGGGGTACCACCGTGCGGCCTCGCCCTCCCAGGCGATCTGCACGCGCCGCGCCACCCCCGCCTGGCTCGCGTCGGCGCCGCCCTGAAGGAACGTCACCTCTTCGCTCAGGATCCGCTCGAAGTCCTCTTCGCTCACTCGCCCGTGGTGCACTTCGGCCCACAGCTCCCAGCGTGAGCGCTCGGTGGTGGCGAGGTCGTCCATCACGCGCACGAACACGGCCTCACCGCGGCTGTCCCGCAGGGTGGCGGGCAGGGCCACACACCCGTTCCCGCCGAGCCAGTCGGCGAGGTACTGGAGCGCCTGGAAGATGTTGTATCGGACCTCCTCGGGGTCGTCGTTGCGGATGACCGGCGAGACCTCGAGGTCCGCGGCGAGCACGGCGCGGAGGTAGTTGCGGTCTTCGTCGTCGAGGCTCGCGACGTCGTCTCCGAACACAAAGTCCAGGAGTCGCTCCTGCTCGAATGGGTCGGGGACGAGAGCGCACACCAGCGCGCGCAGGGTTCCGTCTCCCGCGCCTCGCTGGCGCCGTCGGAAGGCCTCCACCAGGGCGATGCCCACCCGCACGAAGTCGGGATGCGCGACCCAGAAGCCCGTGAGCCCTCGCCGCAGCTGGGTCACCACGTCCCGGACGTAGCCCACCATCGACACCCGATACGACGCCTCGTTGCCCTCCTCGAAGAGGATTCCGTACATACCGCCGATGGAGATGGCGCCCAGGGGGGCGAGGGAGTCAGCCAACAGGAGATGGGACTCCTTGATGTGGCGGATGACGATGTCGGGGTCGGCCTTCACCGGAATGCGGTAGTTGGGCTCGTTCTTGAACAGCCGCGCTGTCGAGCCGAGGAAGTCGTGCCAGCCGAGGCTGCCGCCGACGAAGTGGCGACCCAGGGCCGCGGCCATGGCCCGGATGCGGAAGATGGCCCGGGGGTTCTCGAAGACCAGCAGCACGCGGATGGAGCCGAGCACGTAGGCCGGGTGGCGGGCCTGGACGGCAGACTCCGTCGTCTCGATGAGGGCGCGCAGGTATGCCGCCTCCTCCTCGTTCTCGAGCTTCGGCACGTAGAACACCAGCCCCTCGGGGCGGTCGCGGTTGTGCCACACGTGCTGGACGAGGTCGTACAGGTGCAAGGGGAGGGGATTGCCGTGCAGCAGGTGCGCGCCGTCGGGGAGCGCGAGCCCGGGGATGCGCTTGATGGGCCGGCTCAGGCCGCTGTCGGCGAGCTCGTAGGTCTTGCCGCGCCGCTCGTCGACGAAGCGCAAGGTGCCATCGAAGCAGCCCACGAGGTTGTCGCAGGCCAGCAGGAAGCTGCGCATCAGCGGCGTCTTGCTGTCTTCGTCGTCGGCGCCCCAGCGGGGGACCTGGCCTGACGCCTCCACCAACTCCGCGACGAGGGGGGGCTCGTCAGCGCGCCGGCGGTGCAGGGCGTTCATGGCGTTGATCGCCATCTTCGGCGTGTCCGGCGGCCCGAAGAGGGTCACCTGCTCGCCCTGGAGGAACGGCGGGATCTGGACGGGGGCGACCTCGAGGGCGTCGTCGTCGGGGAGCGGACCCAGGACGAGGCGGTCGTCGTTGTCGCGCAGCCCGAAGGCCGTGGGGTAGGCCGCGGCCCCCCAGCGCACACCTGAGGCGAGACCCTCTGCGGCACAGACGGACACGGCCTCGTCGAGGAAGGCGCGGTCGTCCTTGCGCTGCTCCAAGACCTGGGCCAGTTGCTCCCGGGTGGCCTCGTAGACGGCGCACACGAGGGCGAGAGCTTCGTCCGTCTCGATGCGCGGGAAGCTCTCCCGCAGACCCGTCTGCACCCGCAGCCCGGGCACAGCGTCCACTGCATCCGCGTCGTTCCAGAGCCGCGCGAGCAGCGACGCCGGGAGGAAGTCGAGGTAGGCGGGGACGTGAGCGCTCATTGGGTGCGCGCCTGGATCGGCATCTTCTTGAGGCTCTGCATCATCACCCAGCCGGGCCCCGTCAAGGCGGTCATGAACATGCCCTCTCCCCCGAAGAACATCTTGCGGCAGCCGCCGACGCCCCGGATGTCGTAGTCGATGCCTTCGGAGAACGCCGCGAGGTTGCCCGTGCTCACCAGGATGGTCTCCTCGGGCTCGAGCTCCCGGATGTGGAAGTCGCCCGCGCCGTGCACGATGGCGATGCCCGTGCCGCTGAGCTTCTGCAGGAACAGGCCTGCTCCGCCGAAGAACGCCGCGCCCGCCTTGCGCGCCATGGTGACGTCGATGTTCACGTCCCCCAGGGCGGCCACGAAGGCTCCTGGGGTGCAGACGATGCCGCCGCGATCCAGGTCCCAGGTCAGAAGCCGGCCGGGCGCGTTGTTGGTGAGCACCACCTCGCCGCCGGGGCCGCGCGCCTTGATCCACGTCAGGGCGATGCCTTCGCCGGACATCATCCGAGAGACGGCCTTCCCGACGCCGCCGGGCACCTTGAGCTGCCAGTCGACCTTGTCGTTGTAGGACATCAGCGAGCCACGGCTCGCCCAGATCACCTGGTCCCGCTTGAGCTGCAAGGTCACGAACTGGGCGATGGTCCCATCGACGGAGATCCCGTCGACGTAGTCCTTCAGTTCTTCGGTCTCGAGCTGCTTCAGGGCAGTGAGTGCGTCGGTCATGTCCTCGTTGTTACACCGGGCGAGGTGGCCGCGTCACGCCCTGGAGGTCACCGGATCAGTGCCCCGCGTCGTCGCCCCAGATCTCCTTGAGACGTCGGTCCCGCCCGCAGCCGAGGCGGTAGCTGCCGTAGCGCACGGGGTTCGTCTTGTAGAAGTCCTGGTGGTAGTCCTCGGCGCGCCAGAACGTGGCTGGGGGCTCAATCTTCGTGGCGAAGCTCTTGCCCAGCTGCTTCTCGTACTTGGCCTTGCTCTTCTCGGCGATGGCCTGCTGGGCGTCGTCCATGGGGAAGATGGCGGAGCGGTACTGGTCGCCCTTGTCGCAGAACTGGCCGCGCCCATCGAAGGGGTCGATGTTGTGCCAGAAGGTCGTCAGGATCTGCTCGTAGGTGACCTTCTTGGGGTCGTAGACCACCCGCACGACCTCGGTGTGGCCGGTGTCGTCGTAGCCGACCTGCTTGTAGGTGGGATGCTCGAGCGCTCCTCCCGCGTACCCCGAGATCGCCTCGATGATTCCCGGCTGCTCGTCGTAGGCCGTCTCCAGGCACCAGAAGCATCCACCCGCGAGCAAGGCCACTTCGTGGGTGCCCTGGGTCGATGAGGCGACGAGTCCGGATGGCCCCGTGATGCCCTTTGGCTGGGTTCGAGGTTGGGTGGTTTCCTCAGCGCTGGCGGTCGACTGACCGGCACAGGCGGGGAGGAGAGAAGCAAGCAACAACAAGGCACCCAGGCGAGCAAGGGTCATGAGACCTCCGTGTGGTTTCACTGGTCGTATCCTCGCACCGTCGATCTGGTTACGCGCGGTCGTCGACGGTTCTATCCTCGGGCGGTGTCACGACCCCGAATCAAGATCTGCTGCATCTCCAGCGAGCAAGAGGTCGCCATCGCCGTTGCGGGCGGTGCGGACCTGCTCGGCTTCGTCGCCCCGCCCCTGGGCGGGCTCGGAGTCATCCCCGTCGAGCGCATCGCAGAGCTCATCTCCCTGGTGCCCCCTGGTTGCGTCGCCGTGCTCCTCACGGGGCTGACGGGGTTCGAGGACATCGCGAACCAGGTCCGCCTCGCCCGCCCGGATGGGGTGCAGCTCGTGCGGAGCACTACGCCGGAGACGCGGCGAGCGCTGAGGGAGGCTTTCCCCGGCCTTCGCCTCCTCCAGGTGGTGCACGTGCACGGCGAAGACGCGATCGATGACGCTCTCGCGGCGCAAGAGCACAGCCACGGGCTCGTGCTCGACAGCGCGGTCCTCGGTGGCCCGACGGAGCAGCTCGGCGCCACCGGGACCACTCACGACTGGTCGATCTCCGCCCGGGTGGTGGCGGCGGTGGATGTGCCGGTCTATCTCGCCGGGGGCTTGTCTGCGGCCAACGCCGCGCAGGCTCGACGTGTGGTCGGATCCTTTGGCCTGGACCTGTGCTCGAGCGTGCGCACCCAAGGACGCCTCGACCAGGACAAGGTGTCGGCCTTCGTCGCCGCGGCCCAGTCGGCCCCTTGAGGATGGAGTCCGCTGCGCGCATCGGAGCCCAGGTCGCTTGCGTTGCGTGCATGACCCTCGCGGCGGGCCCCGCCCTCGCCCAGGACGGCGGAACCCTGCCGGTCTCGACCTATCAGGCCGACCAGCTCTACACCCACATCTCGCCCACGATCGGAGAGGGCAAGGCCCAGAACCAGCCCTCCATCATCAACGGCTACCTGCTGCTGGCCGGCAACGCGCACTTCGAGCTGTGGGACATCGCCGACCCCTTCGCCCCGCGGCAGCTGTCGACCTTCGACAGCCCCTACAACATCAGCGAGGCTGAGTCCCATCAGGTGGCGACACGCCACACCGCCGAGGGGCGATGGCAGGTGGTCACCATCTCTGGGTGGGGGGTGGACCTGTGGGACGTCACGGATCCCGAGGCCCCGGAGCTGCTCTCGGCGGTGCTGTTGGACGGCATCGACTACGGCGACAACAGCGAAGCGGTGTGGGGCGTGGCCTGGCAAGGCGACACGGTCTGGGTGGGAGGGACCAACACGGGGTTGCACGTGCTGGACACCACCGACCCCCGCAATCCCACGCTCGTGCAGCGCATCCCCACCACCGCCTTCGGGGGAATCTCGGCCGGCCCGCTGTGGGCCGTGGGAGACGTCCTGGTGATGACCACCCCCAAGGACCACGCCGGCATCGTCACCCTGGACATCTCCGACCCACAGGCTCCTGCGGTGTTGGACTTCGTGGTGCCCGAGGAGGACTCCTACATCGGTGGCCTCTACGGCACCAACATGCACCTCCTGAGCCCGTTTCGGACGTACGACGTGCTCACGGACCCCGCGAACATCACGCTGCTCGGCTCCTACGAGACCGAGAGCACCGAGTACCTCTCGTTTGGGGATGGCAAGGCGTTCGTGGGTCGTCTGCGCCCGAACCCGGGAGCCTACGAACTCGATCTCGCGGACCCGAACACCTACGCCGAGGTCGCCTACCTCGAAGGGCGGCGCGACGACATTGCTCAGGGCTTCTTCACAGACGACCAGTTCACGCTGCCAGTGGGCAACCTGCTGGTGCTCGGTGACGATGAGACCCGCTACGGAGCCGTCCTGGTGGTGCGCGCGCTGCAGTCGGATTCGGTGCCGCCGCGGGTGAGCGCCATCCGGCCCGCGGACGGGTCCACCGGCGTGAGCACGCGAGCCCGCATCGGGGTCTCCCTGACGGATCAGATCGACCTGCGGTCGGCCACTCAGGAGAGCGTCATCCTCCGGCCGGCTCTCGGTGGGCCTCCAGTCACGGGGGACTGGGACCTCACCCACACGGTGCTCGGGTTCTCGCCCCACGAGCCCCTCGACGCAGACACTGCCTATGAGATCGTCCTGCCGGCCGGCGGTCTTCAGGACATTTCGGGGAACGGCCTCGCCTTGGAGGCCACCGCGGCGTTCAGCACCGGGAGTGGGGCGCCTCCTCCCTCGTGTGGCATCACGACCGCCGGGGGCGTCGAGGTGGGCGCGCCAGCCACCCTCACCGCCGCGCCGACCCCCGGAGCCCGATGGTCCTGGGACTTCGGGGACGGCGTGAGTACCGGCCAGGCGTTCGAGACGTCCGTCACTCACGCGTGGGGTGCGCCCGGTCGCTGGCCGGTGACGCTCACTGTGCATGGCAAGTCGGGTGCGCGGTCGTGCACCGCGATTCAGGTGGTGCACCGCCCGCTCCTCCCAGCTCCGCCCCCCGTTGCGGGGCCCATCGCCGTCGACAACGACCGAGGCATCGCCTGGGTCGCCAACGCGGACGCGGGCACCCTGGCGCGGGTGGACCTCAGTGACTGGAGCCGCCTGACCGAGACCCCGGTGGGGGACGACCCGCGCTCGGTGGCCCTCACCGACGATGGTGTGGTCGTCGCCCTGCGGGGCGAGGATGCCCTCGTGCTCCTCGATGGAGAAGGAGCGGTGACCGGTCGCGTCGAGCTGGGCTGGGGCGCCATGCCCTGGGCGGTGGCGGTCCGGGGGGGCGTCGCGTGGGTGACCCTCGAGGGCGCCAGCGCGGTGATGTCCGTGAACCTGAGCACCGGGGCCGTCGCCGAGCGACTGGACTTCCCGCCCGACGAGGTCGGAGGTCAGCTGCGTCCTCGAGGCCTCGCCCTGCACCCCGACGGACGGGTGTTTGCCAGCCGCTTCCTGTCTCCGCTCGACCGCGGAGAGGTCCTGGTCATTCCCGGGGAAGGCGCCGTCGCCATCCCCCTGGCCATGGACGAGGGCCCCGACGAGGACGACGGGGGCCGCGGGGTGCCCAACCTCATCGCGCACGTGGCGCTGTCGCCCGATGGTGGGCGTCTGGCGGTGCCCAGCAACAAAGCGAACGTGCAGCGGGGCCTGGCCCGGGACGGAGAGCCCCTGAATCCACAGAACACCGTGCGGTCCATCGTCTCCATCGTGGATGTAGACCGGATGGCGGAGTCACAGGAGCTACGCCAGGACCTCGACGACCACGACAGTCCGTGGGCGTCGGTGTGGTCACCGGCGGGAGACCTGCTCTTCGTTGCCTCGCGAGGGACCAACCGGGTGGACGTGCTGGATGTAGACGCCGGTCGCCAGATCGCTGGCCTCGCCACGGGGCTCGCGCCCACCGGCCTCGCCCTGGCCGGCTCGACGCTCCTGGTGCACGACAGCCTCGACCGCACCCTGACCGCCATCGACGTGAGCGGTCTTCTGGACGGCTCCGACGCCTCGGCACCGCGGGTGGCGGTGGTCGACCTCTTGGAGACGGAGCCCCTCGCGGCGGACGTCCTGCTCGGCAAGCGCATCTTCACCAACGGGAGCACCCGGCAGATGAGCCAGGACGGATACCTGTCGTGCGCCACCTGCCACCCCGATGGCGGGAGCGATGAGCGGGTGTGGGACTTCACAGACCGGGGCGAGGGCCTGCGCAACACCATCGACTTGCGCGGCCGCGCCGGGGCCGGGCATGGCCTAAT
Source organism: Deltaproteobacteria bacterium (assembly GCA_023954745.1). GTDB lineage: Bacteria > Myxococcota_A > UBA796 > UBA9615 > UBA9615 > JAGSHC01. The sequence continues at coordinate 12,520 of JAGSHC010000091.1, forward strand.
CCACTGGAGCGGCAACTTCGACGAGGTGCAGGACTTCGAGAACGACATGCGGGCGCACTTCGGGGGGAGCGGCTTCATGGCCGACGAAGACTTTGCCGCGGAGGGGCGCGACGACCCCCTGGGCGCGCCCAAGGCCGGAGTGTCGCCCGAACTGGATGCTCTCTCCGCCTACGTCACCTCCCTGGACCGCTATCCACGCAGCCCCTTCCGCGCCGCGGACGGCTCGTTGACCCTGGATGGGGAGCGAGGGCGCCGCATCTTCGAGCGCCTGGACTGCGTGGAGTGCCACACCGGCGAGGACTTCACCGACAGCATCGACGCCGAGCGGCACGACGTGGGCACCCTCAGCGATGCCTCGGGGCAGCGGCGCGGCGGCGCCCTGGACGGTCTCGACACTCCCACCCTGCATGGGCTCCATGCATCGGGGCCGTACCTGCACGACGGCAGCGCGCCGACCCTGGAGAACACCCTGCGCATCGAAGGCCACGGCGACGCCCAGTCCCTGAGTCGCCAGTCCATGGACCGCCTCGTGAGCTACCTGCTCCAACTGGATGGCAGCGTCGATGAGCCCACGACGGGCTGCCTCTGCACGAGCCCAGGAGCTCCGCTCTCCAGCGCGTGGCTCGCTCTGATCGCGGCCGTGGCCGGCGTGGGGCTCAGGAGGAGACGATGAAGCTCGAACGGCTCGTCGCCTGCTCCCAGGAGGTAGGGGCCACCCGCTCTCGGAAGAAGAAGATCGCGGCCCTCGCGGGCCTCATCGAAGGGACGCCCGACGAACTGCTCCCCCGGGTCGTGGCCTGGCTGAGCGGCGAGCTGCCGGAGGGCAAGATCGGCGTCGGCTACGCCGCGATCTACGGGACGCTGAAGGAGACGGAAGGCGCCTCTTCGTCCTCCTTGTCCATGGCGGACGTGCAGGGAGCGATCACCGCCATCGCCGGCTCGTCGGGGAAGGGGAGCGTCAAGCGCAAGCGAGCCCTCCTGGCGGAGATCTTCACTGCGGCCACCGAGCCCGAGCGCGCGTTCCTCGCCGGGCTGCTCTCCGGGGAGCTTCGCCAGGGAGCCTTGGCGGGAGTCATGGCCGACGCCCTCGCCGCGGCCACGGGGATTGCACCGGCGGTGGTGCGCCGCGCGGCCATGCTCGCCGGGGACCTCGCTCGGGTCGCTCGCGTCGCCCGAGCCGAGGGGGAGGCCGGGCTCGCCGCATTTCGGGGGGAGGTGTTCCGGCCCCTGCAGCCCATGCTCGCCCAGACGGCGGAGACCCCCGAGGAGGCCCTGGCCACCCTGGGAGGCGTCGGCGTCTTCGACTACAAGCTCGATGGAGCCCGAGTGCAGGTCCACAAGGACGGCGACCGGGTCCAGGTGTTCACCCGCGGCATGAACAACGTCACCGGAGCCGTGCCCGAGGTCGTGCAGTTGGCGCGGTCCCTGCCCGCCGAGCGCGTCATCCTCGACGGGGAGGTTCTCGCGCTGCGCCCCGACGGCCGGCCCCACACCTTCCAGACCACCATGACCCGGTTTGGCCGCAAGGTGCAGTCGCGGGTCGCGGAGCTGAGGAACACGCTGCCGCTGACCCCCTTTGTGTTCGACGTGGTGCTGCGGGACGACGAGGAACTCCTCGATGCCCCGCTCACGGAGCGGGCGGCTGCGCTGGACGCCCTCATCCCGGAGCCCCACCGGGTTCCCCGTCTTCTCACCTCGGATGTGAACGAGGCGGCGGCGTTCGTCGAGCGCAGCCTCGCCGAGGGACACGAGGGAGTGATGGCGAAGGCCCTCGAGTCGACCTGGGAGGCGGGCAGCCGTGGCAGCTCCTGGCTCAAGCTCAAGCCGTCGTGGACCCTGGACCTCGTGGTGCTCGCGGCCGAGTGGGGCAGCGGCCGGCGGTCGGGCTGGCTCAGCAACCTGCATCTGGGCGCGCGGGACCCCGACGGGGGCTTCGTGATGTTGGGCAAGACCTTCAAGGGGCTCACGGACGCCACCTTGGCCTGGCAGACGGAGCAGCTGCTGGCTCGCGAAGAGCGCCGCGACAAGCATGTGGTGCACGTGCGCGCCGAGCTGGTGGTGGAGATCGCGTTCAACGAGATCCAGACCAGCCCGCGTTACCCCTCGGGCCTGGCGCTCCGCTTCGCGCGGGTCAAGGGCTACCGGGTCGACAAGACGGCCGTCGAGGCCGACACCATCGACATCGTTCGGCGTATTCACGCTGGAGAGCTCACGCTGCTCGACGCCCTCGCGAAGAGCCAGGGCCGGACGCGACTGGCGGGGGGAGCCCCCACTACTCCCTGACGAAGTCCTCGGGCGTGAGGGCCGTGAGGAAGGTGCTCAGGTACGCGAAGACCTCCTCCTGGGCTTCGTCCTTGCGCGTCTTGAACTCCTCGAGCAGAGGCCCGTCCATGAAGTGCACCCAGATGGCACCAGGCAGATGTCCCTCGGACCTCGCGTGCAGCATGAGGTCCCAAAACCCAGAGCCTCCGTAGGCGGGGTCCTTGGCCCGCATGAGCTCGATGTAGTCCAGGACGAGTCCCAGCGCGGCCTGCTCCCGCTCGAACGCCGAGCCGGTCTCGACGTTCACCCGCGCGGTGGCAAAGACCAGCCAGATGGCTTCGTCGCCCTCGGGGACCTCGCCGTGCACTGCGAGGGAGCTGCCATCGGCGTCCTCCACCAGGACCATCTTTCCGGGCGGGGGACGGCGCCACCGGACCCCGTAGGCCTCCACGATTCCCTGGAGCGACAGCCAGCCGGCCTCATAGATCGGGTTGCAGGAGACGGCGCGCATGTATTCGGCGTGGGCAACCTCGGGATGCCCCATCTTGGACTCCACGTCGCCCAGGAACCGATGGGCCACCCAGTAGCAGGGCTGCATCTCCAGGGACTTGCGGTACCAGGTCGCTGCGGCGGGCAGGTCCGCACGCTGGAAGTCCGCGTCGCCCCGGTACAGCGTGTATCGGAACTCCTGCGGGCAGATGGACAGCCCGCGCTCGTAGGCGTCCGCCGCTTCGTCCATGTCGCCCCGGGCGAAGTGCTGCTCCGCCTCGGCGAACTGCTCGGCCGCGCCCGCGGGGCACTCGACCATGGGCTCCGGCATGACCATGGGCACCGCCGCCGCCGCATGGAGCTCGGTCTTGGCGAGAGCCGCCGCAAGCGTCCCCGGCGCGACCTCGATGAGGCGCTCCTGCATCGCGTTGCGGTAGGCGAGGCCCTCCTCGTCGAGCCGACCCTCGTTCCAATAGATGGTCAGGAGGTGTGCGCCGAGCCCGAGCGCCGCGGGGTTGTCCGAGTAGAGGCCGAGAGCCTTGTCCACCAGCGTCCATGCCTGGTCGGGCTCGCCCTGCACCATGAGGTCGTAGGCCTTGTGAGCGAGCTTCCACGACTTCTTCGCCTTGCCCCGCTGCTTCTTCGGGACCTCGGCTCCTTCCAGGCCAAACAGCTCTTGGAGGGAGGCGACGTCGCCCTGGTCCTTTGGGGCGGCTCCGACTCCGGCCGCCTGCGCGCGCGCCTCCTCGGGGGACACATCCATGGCCTCGAGGGCCTGGGTCGCTGCGTCCACGAACGTGGCGTTGCCCGGCTCGAGCTCGATCACCAGTCCCAGAGAGAGCTTCGCGGTGCGGTAGACCTTCTTGCGCAGGGCCTTTGCTTCTGCCGAGGGCGCTTCCTCGAGCATGACCCACATCTGGGCGGAGACGAGCCCCAGCAAGAGGTAGCTGCGGGCATCTTCAGGCGCCGCCTCCACCGCCGCGGCCGCGGTCCTTCCGGCCACGGCCATGTCCCCTTCCTGCAGTGCGGCATACCCGTCGAGGAGCAGCTTCTCGAGGTCGGCGCTCCAGGCAGGCGGAGCTGCCAGGAGCAGGGTGAGGAGGAGGGCGGTGAGGAGCGCGCGGAGGTGCATCTGGGCATCCTAAACGGCTTCTCATGCAACTGAGGCACTCGGGCTGGCCGAGGGACCGGGTTAAGGTGCGCCCATGCGATCTGCCGCCCTGCTTGTCCTCGCCTGCCTCGCTGTTGGCTGCTCGCCGGCCGAGCCGGAGCCGCCGGCTCCCCCAGGGCCCCTCGGAATCGTGCTCGCGGACGACGGACTCACGCGGGCTGGTGCGGCCGTCGTGGACATCACGCCCGAGATCACCGAGACCTACACCGATCTGAACGGCGACTACGCCTTCGATGGCTGCCTCGACGACCCCGAGGCGGTGGGCGAGGACTGCGACGAGCCCTTCGACGACGTCAACGGCAACGGGTGGTTCGACGCGACCTTCATCGGCGGCTTCGGCCCCCTCCGGCCCGCGCTGGACGTGCACGACCCCATCAGCGCCCGGGCCCTCCTCGTCGCCGAGGCGGGCGAGTACATCGCCTTCGTGACACTGGACATCGTCGGCCTCGGCTCGCCGCGCATCCACCCCGCGCGGGATGCTCTCGCCGCATCGGGCTTCGACCCCGACCGCCTCATCGTGTCCTCCTCCCACAACCACCAGGGCCCCGACACCATGGGGCTCTGGGGGGACCCCTACGACTTCTCGGACCCCATCTCCGGCATCGTGCCCGCGTACTCCGAGCAGGTCACCGCAGCCATCGAGCAGGCGGTGCGCGACGCCGCGGCGTCCATGGAGGTGGTGGACCTGCGCATCGCGACGGTGCCGATGCGAGACCGGAGCGTCTGGTTCAGCAGCGCCGAGTTCGGCGGCAAGAACCCCGTCTCCCGCACCCACGGGATGGTGCACGACATCCGCGACCCGATCGTGGTCAGTGACCAGCTGCTCGTACTCCAGGGCGTCGCCGAGGCAGGGACCGTCTTCACGATGACCAGTTGGTCGGGCCACCCGGAGGTGCGTGGGAGTGACAACGACGGGATCAGCGCGGACTGGCCGGGGGTGACCCGCGATGTGCTCGAGGCTCAGGTCGGCGGGGTGGCGCTGCACCTGCCCGAGAGCCTCGGAGGGATGATGTCGGCGCTGGGGGCGGACCTGCCGCTGGTGACCGACGAGGGTGTGCACGTCATGCAGACCTGCTCGGCGGAGGAGGTGGCGGATGCGGATGACGCCGGCTGCTTCGGCAAGGCGGTGGGCGACCCGCGGACGGATGCGGACGGGGACGTGCTGCCCGTATGGGCCGAGCGCGACTCCTGGGAGTTCGTGACCAGTCACGGCTGGCACATCGCCGAGGCGGCCCTGGCGGCCTTGGAGACGGGGGAGACCATCTCGGCCGTGCCCCTGCGCACCGAAGTGGAGTCGTTCTACGTGCCCATCCAGAATCTGGCGTACCAGCTGCTCGGCCCGTCGGGGATCTTCGACCTCGGCTTCGAGGATGCGGTCGTCGAGCCGCGCCTGTGTCCCGAGATTGACAACGTCGCGCCGTCGGGCTGCATCGAGAGCCGGACCTTTCGGGTGCGGATGGGGCCGCTGGGGCTCATCACCGTCCCGGGGGAGCTGTTGCCGGAGCTGTTCTGGGGGCTGCCCACGGGGGACCCGCAGTGGGTCACCGAGTCTGCGGACCCGGAAGCTCGGGGTGCCGGGAGCAGGTACTTCCCTCAGCACGACGGCGACTGCGACGAGATCGACTACTCCGAGTGCACCGATCGGCCGAACCTCCTCGACTGCGACTGCCTCGCGATTCACGCGTGGCCCTACACCTTGTCGCCGGACCTGCAGACTCCCCCCATGAAGGACCTTCTCGACCCCATGGTGACTCCCTACCGCGCCGCGGTGGGCATGGTGGACAACTACCTCGGGTACATCATCCCGGAGCCGGACTTCAACACGAACGTCAGCCTCGTGAGTGACCGAGACGGAGACCACTACGAGGACACGGTCTCGCCAGCCCAGAACTTCGCGACGCGCCTCCAGGAGGCTCAGTTGCGCATCTCCGAACGCTGGTAGTCCCCTGAGCACGGGGGGCCGTCGGGCGTTGCACCGGGGGCGCCGTCAGCTGGTGACGGCCGCGATGAAGGAGGTCGGGTCCGGCAGGATGAGCAGGTCCCAGGTCTCTCCGAGGCGGGTCTCCATCGTGAGCCTCGGCCCGACACGCTCCAGCTTCTCGGCGTCCTTGCGCGGGACCAGCAGCGAGCCGTTCACCACGTGGGATGCGTCGATGAGCATCTGCACCTCGGGCACGTCACCGTCTGATGCCCCGAGGGAGATGAGGCCGTCGATGTAGGCCTGCTTCAGCTGCACCGCCACCCGGGCCGCGGCCACCACCATCCCGACGGCGAGCACGCACGCGATGACCTCGAGGACCCCCACCAGCCCGCTGCGTTCCCCCGCCTTGTAGGTCCAGGCGTAGATCTCGGCGGAGATGGGGACGAGGAGCAGAGCGCCGGCCACGCCGAGGGTCGCCAGGGCAGGCCGGTACTGGGTCATCCCGCCCCGGCCCGCCTCGATGAAGATGACGTCGTCGGTCGTCACGTACAGGTTGCCGATGCGTACGCCCTCTTCGTCGCGCAGCTCGCACCCGCCCTGCCAGATCACCTCAGCCATGCTCACTCCTGGGGCCGCCACGAGCGACCGCTCGGGGCCGGAGTATGCGGTAGGTTTCTGCGTCGCGGGGCTCGGCATACCCCTTGGAGGACATCGTGAAGGCGCTCAAGTTCCTGTTCATTGGTCTGTTCGTGCTCGGTCTGCTCTTCGTGGTGGTCGGCCTCGCGCTCCCCAAGGAGTACGTCGTGGAGCGCACCGTCACCATCGATGCTCCGCCCGTCATCGCCTTCGCCCAGGTCAACGACCTGCGCGCCTGGGAGAAGTGGTCTCCCTGGATGGCCCTCGACCCGGACATGAAGATCACCTACGGCGACAAGACCCTGGGGGCCGGCGCGAGTTACTCCTGGGAGGGCAAGGAGTCTGGCTCTGGAACCCTGACCATCAAGGGCAGCCAGCTCGGCGAGCGCATCGACACCCACGTGAACTTCGGTCCTCAGGGCGAGGGAGACGGCTTCTGGCTGTTCGAGAAGGACGGGGCCGGCAGCAAGGTGACCTGGGGCATGCGCGGCCGCAACGCCGGTCCCTTCGGTGGGTGGTTCGGTCTCATCATCGACGACATGCTCGGACCGCAGTTCGAGGAGGGTCTCGCCGGCGTCAAGAAGCTGGCCGAGGCCGAAGCGAAGACCAAGCCGGCCATCGGATCGGCCCTCGAGCAGGTCCTCAAGCAGGCGGGGCAGGAGCTCGGCAGCGCCATCGAGGACATCGGCCGGCAGTAGGCCCCGGAGAAGGGCGCGCCCAGCCGTCTAGGCCGCGGGCTCTCGGCTCAGCACGTCGGCGACCAGCTCGTTGGACAGCGCCTCGTTCTGCTGGAAGTGGCGCATGTGCAGGATCGAGACCGTGCCCACGGCGGCGAGGCTCTCGCCCCCCAGCATCTCCGTGTACTTCTCGGGCTCGTAGACCGCGAGCGCGGCGCGGTCCTGCACCTTGTCCATGAGGTCGAGCAGCGCATCGAGGCTGTTCATCTTCATGTAGGGGCAGGTGGCGCAGCCGCCCTCGACGGCGCAGCCCTCTCCGCCGGCCACACCGGGGACCAGCGCGAGCTCGGGGTCGTCCACCTGGGTCACGGCTTCGGATGCGACGGGGAAGATGATCTCCACGTCGACGCCGGCGTCGGGGTGACTCCGCAGCCGCTCCTGCACGGCGCGCACGATGGATGTGATCATCCCTGCCTCGGTGCCGAGCACGAACTTGAGCCGGCCCTTGGTGCCCGAGGCGATGGCGCCGTCGAGCTTGGTCTTGATGAAGGACAGGATGTTGGCGGTGGAGCCCACCACGCCGCGGTCCTCTGCCTGAAGCTCCAGCGCCAGGGCGAACATCTCGCCGGGGACTTCGAGGTGCGCGCTCACGAAGGCGTCCTGGTGGTCGTTGCGCACCTTCTGGGCGACGTCCGCCCCGAACATGTGGTGGACGACGCACATCCCCTGACGGAAGACGTGGAACCGACCGCGCAGGTCCGCCAGGGACGCGGCGGTGTGGTCGGGGTGCACGGCCTGCACCGCGGCGTCGTCCATGTTCGCCATCTGCTCGAACAGCGACTCCAGGTTGCGGCCCATGTAGGTGTCGGGTCCGAACCACACGTGCACATCGGGGATCTGGGCCGCGGCGCTCAGCACGGTCTTGACGACGTTGCTCGAGGTGCAGGTGATGGTGGGCACCATCGCGTGAGCGTGAGCCTTGGTGCGCAGGGAGGTGTTCACGTAGACCACGTGGAGGGAGCGAGGCTGCTGCGACGCCTGGCGCAGGTACGCGGCGTAGGCGGGAGCCTCGGCCGACTCGGCCAGGGAGCAGCCGATGGCGCGCTCGTCGACCCGGTAGACGACCACGTCCTGGTGGTTCGACGCGTCGAGCATGGCGCGCACGTTCTCGCTCATGAAGTCCACGCCGAGCACGTAGATGGTGCCTACCCCGGCGTCGGCCATGGCCACGGCGGCATCCGCCATCTTCAGGGAGTCGGAGATGGCGATGTGGGGCCAGTCGCAGGCCGACAGGACGCCCTGAAGCTCCGGGTCCATGTAGTAGTGGGCCACGACGCCTGCGTTGAGGCGCTCGAGCGAGGCGCTCAACCGGTCGACGTCCTTGGAGTCGGGCTGGAGGAACGCGGCCTGGGCTTCGGCGAAGGCGCCCTGGGGCTGAAAGCCCTCGGGGCGGATGAGGAGACTCGGGAAGTCGTTCATGGCGGCAAGGGTAGTCCACGGTTCCCGCCGTTGCCCTCCCGCCCATCCGGGCAGGTTTGGTTGGCGAAGCAGCCAGCCTCCGCCACCCTCACGGCCCAAACCCCGCCAGGAGTCGCTCATGAAGTACCGCAAGCTCGGGAACACCGGCCTGTCCGTCTCCACCCTCTGCCTCGGCACGATGACCTTCGGCGAAGCGGACGAGAACAGCTTCATGCACAAGGTGGGCTGCGACGAACCGACCTCGCACGCCATCCTCGACGCGGCCCTGGAGGCAGGCATCAACTTCATCGACACCGCCGACGTGTACGGGCAGGACGGCCTGTCGGAGCGCGTCATCGGCAACTGGTTCGCCAAGGGGGACGGGCGTCGCGACCGCACGGTCCTGGCGACCAAGTTCCGCTTCGTGATGGGGGAGGGGCCCAACAAGTCCGGCGCGGCTCGCTACCGCATCGTGAAGTGCGTGGAGGACTCGCTGCGCCGCCTGCAGACGGACCACATCGACCTCTACCAGATCCACATGCAGGACCTGGACACGCCCGAAGACGAGCTCTTGCGGGCCCTGGACGATCTCGTGACTTCGGGGAAGGTGCTCTACACCGGCTGCTCCAACTACGCGGCGTGGCGACTGGTGGACTCGCAGTGGCGCAGCCGCACCCAGAACCGGGTGGCCTTCGTGACGCAGCAGATGCAGTACTCGCTTCTGGAGCGAGGGCTCGAGCGGGAGCACGTCTCCATCGCTCGGGAGTTTGGGGTCGGGATCCTGCCGTGGTCGCCCCTCGCCGGAGGCTTCCTCACCGGCAAGTACCGCAAGGACGCCACACCGCCCGAGGGCACGCGCCTCGACAAGTGGCGCACCCGCTACGACGCCTTCGACACGGAGCGGAACTGGCGCACCCTCGACGCCGTCCTCGCCGTCGCGGAAGAGACCGGGGCCACGGCGTCCCAGGTGAGTCTGGCGTGGCTCATCCACAAGCCCGGCGTGAGCAGCGTGATCTTCGGAGCCCGCACCATGGAGCAGCTCGAAGGCAACCTGCCGGCCGGCGACCTGGAGCTGAGCGACGAGCAGATGACCAGGCTCGACGAGGCGAGTGACCCCGGGCGCGAGTACCCCTACACGATGCTCGGTCGGGTGCAGAACCGCTGGTAGCGACCGCACCCGGAGGACCCGCAGACCCTCGGTGGCGTCGAAGCGCGGAGGGACCACGTCCCTGACACCACGGCGTTGACGATGCTCACGCCGAGCTGCAGGGGGTTCAGGGTCAGCAGCCGCTGCCGTCCACGGCGCACGCCTCGCCGTCGGCGGCGGTCAGAGCGCGCTCCGCGAGAAAGGTCCGCACCCCGTCCACCACGGCAGCGTCGGGCGCCCAGCCTCGGGTCACGAGCATCAGCTCCTCGCCGGATCGCAGCAGCAGGCACGGGAAGCCCGAGATGCCCCAGCTCCGTGCCTGAGAGAAGTCGCGCCACGCGAGGGCCTTTCCCTCGTCGCCCATGGCGCGGGCGACGAATGCGTCCACGTCGTCCACGAGATCGATGAGCATGGGCCCCCAGGTGGCGGGGCTCACCACGTCGATGGCCTTGGAGTAGAACGCCTCCTGCAAGCGGTGGAAGAGCGTCATCGCCGCGTGTGGGTCCTGGTCCCGCAGGGTGGCGACCGCGCGGGCAGGAGGCTCGGTGTCGTAGCGCCAGCCCGCAGGCTTGCGGAGGCCGGCGCGGTCGAAGGGCTGCCCTGACGCTTTGCCCACGTCTCTCCAGCATCCCTCGAGGAACGTCGTCATCTTCGGGGTCATCTCCTCGGCGCTGTCGCCGGGACGCAAGCCGCCGTTGACTACGAGGACCTCGAGGCCGAGCTCGCGGTGCAGCCGCTCCACGGTCGGCGCGAAGCCCCAGCACCAGGAGCACATGACGTCGGCCACGTAGACGAGCGAGATGTCTGTGGGCGAAGCAGGAGTGGGCGCGTTCATGGGGACTCCTCGCGGCGGGGGGCAGTCCAGGGTGGTGTCCGCCGAGCCGAGTCCTTGTGTAGCTCAGGAAAGGGTGTCCGGCGATGGGGAAGTCCCGCTGGGCGGCGGCGACTCCGGCCGTCCTCGCCCGGAGCGAGAACGAGGACCCCGATCCTCATCCCGGCAGCCACCCCATGGACTGGTTGGCCCAGCTTGCGTCCGGGACGAGGCAGGTGGACCCAGGGGCGCTGTCGAGCTCCACCACGACCCCGGAGACCGAGACCGTCGCGGTGAATGTCATGGGACCACCGGGCCAGGCCTCTCCGTTGAGCTGGTCCACCACCACGGTCGCGGTTCCGTCGACGGCATCCCACTGCTGGCTCACCGCGGGCTCGTCGCCTGGCACGATGGCGTCGTTGCAGTCGAAGTTGTTGAGCCGCACTCCGGCTTGCACCTCGAGCGTCCCCGGGACCACGTTCGCGGGCTCGGTGCCGTCGAGGGCGAGGACGAAGGAGTCCCCCACTGCGAGAGTCGACTCCTCTGGGATCTGCAGGCTCATCCCCAGGCGGAAGTCATTGTCGGTGCTGGCGGTGGAGAAGAAGTAGGCGCACGCGTTCTGCTGGGGCCAGACGGCCAGGCTCGTCAGCGCGGTCTCGAGGGCCGCGTCGGCGCAGGCGGGAGGGCTGTCGTCGTCGTCGTCTGCGGTGGCGTCGTCGTCGTCTGCGGTGGCGTCGTCGTCGTTTGCGGTGGCGTCGTCGTCGTTTGCGGTGGCGTCGTCGTCGTTTGCGGTGGCGTCGTCGTCGTTTGCGGTGGCGTCGTCGTCGTTTGCGG
>JAGSHC010000046.1 GCA_023954745.1 Deltaproteobacteria bacterium
CGGTGGCGCGGTCCACGGGGCCGGCCTGGTCCTGCTGGCGGTCGAACCCTCAGACGAACCGGGGGCAGCGGATCGACCCACCCGCATCGACCTCCGGGTTCCGGGGCAGCCGCGCGCCGGCTCGTCGGTCCTCCCGGTCGCCATTCGCCCCACCCCCTGGGATCCGGCGCAACTGGGAGTGAGTCACGAGTGGCCGGGGGGCTGCGAGATCCCGCCGCAGGCCGCGAGCATGGCTGTGGAGTTCACGGTGTTCGACGACGACGCAGATGGTGCCTGGGACATCTCCCTGGAGTTCGCCAACGCCGGTGAGCAATGGCAGCAGGGCACCGTGACCTGGGGAGAAGACGACGCGACGCAAGAGCTCCCCTTGCCGGCGTCCTCGGCGGGTGAGGCCCGGCGCGCCCGCTGGCAGTGGGAGGCCGACGGAGCGGCCGGGGAACACGTCCAGGTCAGGGCGCGCCTCGCGCGTCAGGTGGCCGACCACGCAGCGGGATCCGTGCACTTCGGACCTCGCTACTCGGCGCCGGTCCGCCTTCGCCTCTACCCCGACGCGGATCGCGACGGGCTCTGGGACGGGGTCGAGGACTCGTGCGAACACCACGACCTCCTCGACTGCGACCAGGACGGAGCGACGCTCTGCTCGGGCGACGACTGCGACGACGCCGACCCACTGCGCCGGGTGGGCTTCCCAGAGGTCTGTGACGGGTGGGACAACGACTGCCTGGACGAGACCTGGGCCCAGACCGACGACGGCACCCAGGTCCCGGGCGAGCCAGACGCCGATGGGGACGGTCAGCGGGTCTGCGCGGGCGACTGCGACGACACGAACGACCGCAAGAAGGGCGCCCTCGACGGCGAGGCTGCCGCGGAGAGCCGGTGCCTGGACGGCATCGACAACGACTGCGACACCGCCATCGACGACCTGGACCCCGACTGTGTGGGCTCGGGCGAGCTGGCCTCCCTGGACTGTCTCGCCGGATACGCCCAGACCGGCAGCGCCAGCCTTCTCCTTCCCTTCCTGCTGCTGGTGCCCATGCGCCGTCGGCGACGGGGCCGCGAGAGGGGCCCGCACACGGGAGCCCTGCTCGGGCTGGTCGCCGCGCTCCTCCTCCCCTCGGCGGCCTTTGGGCAGTCGGGCGGACCCGATGCGTCGGGGTACACCTTCTCCTCGACGCCTGCCCTGTTCGTGGACCTGCAGGCCCTCGTCGGTCCCGCCCCCACCGACGCGCAGCAGGTCGCCATGGGCGACGACAGCACGTGGGTCGTCGACCTCGCGGCGGAGACCACCTGGGCCGGCTTCCCCTTCTACGGCAACACCTATCCCTTCCTGGTCATCGACTCCAACGGAAAGATCAACTTCGACCCGCTGGCGACCTCGGACGGGACCAACGACTGCCTGCCCGTGAGCGTCTCGACGCCCGGGGCGGAGGCGGACATTGCGGTGCTCTGGGACGACCTCGACCCCTCCGCATCGACGTCTGGCGGAGTGTTCACGTGGTTCGACGCAGTGAACGACCGGTTCATCGTCTCCTGGGAGGGTGTGCCCTGGTTCGGGACCTTCGACGAGGTGTGGGTGCAAGCCCACCTGTTCGGCAACGGGGACGTCGAGGTCCACTGGGACACCGTGGATGCGGCGGGCGACCCTCCCTGGGCTCGCGGCGGCGGCGCCACCGTCGGCATTCAAGATGCGGTGGGCGGCACCCAGGGCTTCTCCAACGTGCTCGCGTACTCCTGCGACTCAAAGGAGTTGAGCGATGCCTCCGCCACGACCTTCGCCGCGTGCCCGGACCTGGACGGTGACGGATGGTCCACCTGCGCCGGCGACTGTGACGACTCCCTGGCGACGGGCCTCACTGCGTCGCCAGACCTCGAGGAGGTCTGCGATGGCATCGACAACGACTGCGACGCCACGACCATCGAGACCATCGACAGCGACTTCGACGGACAGAGTGTCTGTGACGACGACTGCGACGACGACAACGGCCTCGTCTACACCCCCGCGCCCGGCGAAACCAACGAGACGTGCGACGGCTTCGACAACGACTGCAACGGCGTCGTGGACGATGGGTTCGACGACGACGGCGACGGGCAGTACGAGTGTGGAACGGACTGCAACGACGAGGACGCCAGCGTGTACCTGGGCGCCCCCGAGGTCTGCGACGGCGTCGACCAGAACTGCGACGGTCTCTTCTTCACGATGGACACGTCGTCGCCCGGGACCTCGACCAACACCGTGACCGATGCCTTGCGTGGCAACCGGTGGGAGGTGAGCGCGGCCACGAACCTGCATCGTTTCACCGCGCAGCTCGACGCCGCCACGGGGACCGAGATCACCTGGAGGGTCTACGAAGGCCCTGGAGGCGCCGCCGGTCCCTGGACCGAAGTCGCGAGCCAGACGAACACCACCACGGCCCCGCCGGGTGCGGCGTGGCACACCAGCCCGCCGCTCCTCGTTCCTCTCGCCCAGGGATTGGCCTACGTCACCGCGGTGAGCTGGACCGGCGCCTCGGTCACCTACCCGTGGTCGCCGGTGAGCGGGCCGTCCCCGGTCTCCTTCGGATCACACCTCGGGGGCACCATCGCGAGCAGCGCCGCGAGCGCGCTCGCGGACTCGCCCAACAGCTACCCGACCCAGATCTTCACGGACGTGGAGACGGACACGGACGGGGACGGGGAGCTCCCCTGTGAAGGCGACTGCGACGACCTGAACGCCAGCGTGCTCACCAGCGCAGCGGAGGTGTGCGACGGGCTCGACAACGACTGCGACGCCAGCACCACGTTCATCGACCCGGTGACCGGCCTCGACGAGACCGACGCCGACGGGGACGGTGACCCCCTCTGCGGGACGGACTGCGACGACGGGAACGCGAGCCAGAGCGGGACCGGGGTCGAGATCTGCGATGGGCTCGACAACGACTGCGACAGCTCCACCCAGGCCGAGGGCGGAGAGATCGACGGCGACAACGACCTCTCGCTGTCGTGTGTCGATTGTGACGACAACGACGCGAGCACCTATCCAGGAGCCGATGAGCTCTGCGACGGACAGGACCAGGCGTGCGACGGCATCGCTCCCATCATCCTCGCTCCACCGGACCCGAGCATCACGAGCGCCGCCCTCACTGAGACCATCGGGAGCCGGTGGACCCCTCCGTCCACCACCTTCTTGAGCACCGTGGATGCTCTCCTCACCCTCCCGTCCGGGGTCGAGCTCACCTGGGAGGTGTACGAGGCGCCGTCGCCTCTCGGCCCCTGGACACCCATCGCCTCCGCCTCGAGCTTCCCGGTCAGCCAGGGCCAGCCGGGGTGGCAGTCGAGCCCGCTGTTCAACATCACGATGCAGACGGGCACGACCTATGCAGTGACCGTGACCTGGTCGAGCAGCCTCGTGACCTACGAGTGGGCGCCGGCTGCGACGGTGCTGCCCGCAGACATCGCTGGGATCTACGAGGGAGGCGTCGCCGCCGGGCCGTCGCCCCTGGCGCGCCAGTACGCCGTGCGGATCACCACCGGCGTCGAGGCCGACCAGGACAGCGACGGAGCCCTCGGCTGCGGTGGCGACTGCGATGACGACGACCCCGCCACCTACCCCAACGCCGAGGAGGTCTGTGACGGGGTGGACAACGACTGTGACGGTTTCCTCCCTCCCCTGGAGGACGACGGCGACGGGGATGGACACATCGAGTGCCCGCCCGTGACCGGCAGCGCCTTGCTCGGCGGCGACTGTGACGACGCGAACGGCGACGTCTATCCCGGGGCCGCCGAGGTGTGCGACGGCGTCGACAACGACTGCGACAACGCCCTCTTCGTGGATCCTCAGACGGGAGTTGGCGAGAACGCCGACGGCGACGGCGACCTGTCTCTGATCTGCGACGACTGCGACGACGACGACAGCACGGTCTTTCCGGGCGCCGCCGAGCTGTGTGACGGACTCGACTCCAACTGCAATGGCATCGCAGGCGAGGTGGTGAGCGCGCTCCCTCCCACCGACTGGATGAGCAACGCCAACCCGAACCGGACGCGCGGATCCCGGTGGCTCGTGTCCGAAGACGAGACGCTCACCCACCTCCGCGCGTGGCTCAACGCCCCGGAGGGCAGCGCCATCGAGTGGCGTGTCTATGTGGGACCCACACCGGACGGCCCTTGGACCCTCAGCCAGAGCCTGCCGGACACCACCACCGGCTCGGGCTCCGGCTGGCACGTGAGCCCGCCGTTCGACTACCCCCTCGTCGCCGGGGGGAGCTACGCCACCACCGTCTCGTGGACCACGCCAGCCATCCGCTTTGGGATCAGCACCCAGACCAGTCGGCCCTTTGATGTCCCCATCGGGCAGTACTGGGGTCCCGCCCGGATCAATTTCAGCGGGTCCACTCTGGTCGGCACCAACTTCAACCAGTTCAGCGTGGAGCTGATCGCCGGAGACGAGGACGACGTCGACGGCGACACGTACCCAGCCTGCGACGACTGCGATGACGACGACTTCGCTCGCAACCCGGGGAGCGTGGAGGTCTGCGACGGAGTCGACAACGACTGCGACGGCGTGCTCTTCGTCGACCCCCTGACCGGCGACGGCGAAACGGACAGCGACGGCGACGGCGGGATGCCCTGCAACGGCGACTGCGACGACACCGACGCCAGCGTGCTGGCGGGCGGGGCCGAGGTCTGCGACGGCGCGGACAACGACTGCGACGGCGTCGCGGGCTTCCCGGGGGAGACCATCGACGGAGACGGGGACGGCTCTCTCGCGTGCAGCGACTGCGACGACACTGACGCGGCCCTCTACCCCTTGGCTCCCGAGACATGTGACGGCACCGACAACAACTGCCAGGGCATCCAGGGCGCGGTGAGCGAGCCCCTCCCCCCGGGCGTTCCCACGACCGTGAACAACGACCTGCGTGGCAGCCGTTGGACCCCGTCGGGGGACACGTTCATCAACCAGATCGAGGCGTACCTCACTGCGCCGAGCGGCTCCGATCTGCTGTGGGAGCTGTACGAAGGAGCCTCACCGACGGGCCCCTGGACGGCGGTGTGGTCCGGGACGAGCACGACCTCCGCAGCCAGCCCCGGGTGGGAGGTGAGCCCGCTCATCGGCCTGCCGCTGCTGACGGGGACGACCTACGCAACCACGGTCAGCCGGACCGACTCCGACGTGCTGGTCTGGTACGCGAGCGGCCCCACGCCCTACAGCGTCCCGGTGGGAACGTACGAGGGAGGGGTCATTGGATCGACCGGGGCCTTCGGCACGTCGACCGCCCAGTACTCGGTGCGCATCCTCGCCGACGCCGAGCTCGACAACGACGGTGATGGCTTGCTCGGCTGTGACCCAGCCGACTGCGACGACGAGGACGCGGGCATCGCCGCAGGCCTCGCTGAGGTCTGCGATGGCGTAGACAACGACTGCGACGGGATCCTGTTCTCAGACATCTACGGCGATGAGAGCGACGCCGACGGCGACACCTTCTTCGCGTGCCTCGACGACGACTGCGACGACACCAACGCGGACTCATACCCCGGAGCCGACGAGCTCTGCGACCTGCAGGACAACGACTGCGACGGCTTCCTCTCGGGGGCCGAGACGACGGACGTCGACGGCGATGGCTCTCCGGTGTGCATCGACTGCGACGATCAGGAGTCCACGAGCTTCCCCGGCGCCCCGAAGCTGTGCGATGGCCTCGACAACGACTGCGACGGCTTCGTGGGACTCACCGTCGAGCCGGGGCCGGTCGTCACGGGTGGCAACGCGATCGTGTCCACGGGCACGGACCGCTTCCGTGGCAACGTGGTCGAAGTCACCACCACGACCCTCCTCTCCGCGGTCCAGACGGAGCTGAACACCCCCGTCGGTACGACCCTGACCTTCTCGGTCCTCGAGTCCATTCAAGGCAGCTGGGTCACGGTCGCGAGCGTGCAGATGGCGACCACCCAGTCGGGGATGAGGGTCCACGAGTCTCCCCCCCTGAACCAGACCCTGGTCGCCGGCTCGACCTACGGCGTGGGCGTGCACTGGGACCTCCAGTCCAACTACGGCTGGGAGAACAACCTGACCCCCCTGGCCCAGTCCTTCGGCACCATCGTGAACGGCATCCTCCAGTTCGGAGTGCCGGGCCCCACGGGAGCGGCCCCGACCCTCTCCGGGCTCCTCTACTCGGTGACGATGTTGACCGGTGTCTCCGAGGACGACCTGGACGGGGATGGCGTCAGAGTGTGCGCCGGGGACTGTGACGACGACGACCAGGCCATCAACCCTGGAGCCGCCGAGACCTGCGACGACGCGATCGACCAGGACTGTGACGGCGTCGTCGAGACGTCGTCTGACCAGGACGGCGACGGCGAGCTAGACGAAGACTGTGGTGGGGCGGACTGCAACGACGACGACCCCCTCGTGTTCCCCAGCGCCGTGGAAGCGTGTGACGGCCTCGACAGCGACTGCGACGGAAGCATCCTCGGTGAGGCCGATGATGACGGCGACGGGTTCCGCATCTGCGGCGGGGACTGCGACGACACCGCGGCGACCATCAACCCCACGGCGCTGGTGGAGCTCTGCGATGGCGCGGACACGGACTGCGACGGCACCATCCCCCTGGACGAGGCGGACATCGACGGAGACGGCTACCGCATCTGCAGCCAGCCGAGCGACTGCAACGACCTCGACGCCGCCGTGGCCCCGTTCCTCCTCGACGACTGCGGGGACGGGGACGAGAACTGCAACGGCGTCGTCGACGACGACTGCCCGCCGGAGGAGAGCGACGACGACGACGTCACCGAGCCGGACGACGACGACAGCGCCAACGACCTCGACGGGGACGGCGTGACCTGGCCCGACGACTGCGACGACGAAGACGACACGGTGTACCCCGGCGCCGACGAGATTTGCGACGACAAGGACAACGACTGCGACGGTCTCAAGCTGCCCTTCGAGGCGGACGTCGACACGGACGGGTGGATGCGCTGCGAGGGGGACTGCGACGACAGCCTCGCCGAGGTGCACCCCGAGGCGATCGAGGACTGCGGCGACGCGCTGGACAACGACTGCAACGGACTGACCGACGTCGAGGACGAGGCCTGTGACGACGCGGAGGGCGCTCCCGCCAGCGGGGTCACCTGCTACGGCTGCGGCGGCGAGCTCGCCTCGAGCGTCAGCGGGTTCTGGGTCCTGATGATCGCGGGGACCGGCCTGCGCCGTCGGCGGCGCGACCCCGCCGAGAGCCTGACCTAGCGGCTCACCGGCGCCGGCCGCGTCGAGACGCGCCCCGTCTTGTCGGCCAGTAGCTCGGCCATGTCGGCGAACCACTCGATGAGCTCGCGGCCAGCGAACCGACCGTCCTTGCCCACGATCTGGACCTTGCGACCGTCCACCATGTGCATCCACAAGGTGTCCGCGAGGCTCCCGTCCCAGCGGTCGTCGAGGAAGCGAAGCTCGCTGATCTCGTCCCACTGCACGTACAGACAGTCGGTCCAGGACCGGTAGGCGAAGTGGGACTCGGTCCACGCGAGTCCGTGCCAGGCGAGCTTCTCCTTGATGATCCCGCGAGACCGTCGATTCGCGACCGCCGTACGGATGAGCTGCGAGGTGGCCCAGCCCATCCAAGCCGTCAGTACGAGCACCACGACGAAGGTGTTGGGGTTCCAGGACAGCAGCACCGGCAACGCCGTCAGGGCTCCACCGATGACCAGCAGCGGCAGGCACCCCCCCCGGAACTCGCCCCAGTCCCGGGCGTCGGTCCCCTTCACATCGAGAGACGACGACGAGAAGAACTCTCGGAGCGCTTGCTCCTGAGGGTTCTTCAGCCGGTCGAAGCGGACGTGAAAGGTGTCCGTCAAGACTCGAACGACATGCGGCGGCTCATGAGCCCTGCGAGGGCCTCCTGGACCGGGGTGCCCTGGAGGACCGCCCCCACGGCGCGCGTGATGGGCAGCTCCAGCTTCCTCCGGTCCGCCAGCTCGATGAGGGTGTGCACCCGGGCGGCGGCTTCGGGGTGGGCGCAGTCCTCACCCTTCGCCAGACGCATCCCCGCCTGCACCACCGGGGCGTTCATGTCTTCGGCGGTGACCATCCAGTCGCCGATGCCCGCGAGCCCCGAGACCGTGGCCGCATTCCCCCCGAGGCTCTCGCTCAGCTGGGCCGCTTCGGCGAGAGTGCGCGTGAGCAGGAACGCCTTGGTGGCGCGTCCCAGGCCCATCTCGTGCAGCATCCCGGCGGCGAGGCCGAGCGGGGTGCGCATGGCGCCAGCGACCTCCACACCGACCAGGTCGAGGCTGCCGTACACCCGCAGCTTCGGGCTGATGAGCACGGCCGCGGCCTCGACGGCCACCGCGCGGTACTGCGAACCGACGACCGCCGACATGGCATCACCCCGCCAGATCTCGTGCGGCACCACCGGTCCCGCGAGCACGCCGGTCTGCAAGCAGCGGGTCTCCTCGCTGATCACCGTGGACAGCGCCTTGCCGCTGCCGGGCTCCAGCCCCTTGACGGTGTGGATGATGCGGTGCTCGGCGCGCATCAGCGGCGCCGCCACCTTCATGACCGACCGGAAGTGCGCCGGGGGGACCGCGATGAAGACCAGCCCGGCCTCCATGGCCTCGTCGATGGTGTCCACCACCTCGACGTGATCTCCCAACGTGATGGGGGTGCCCGGCGGCTTGCGCGTCTTCCGCAGGCGCGTTCGCTTGGTCTTGTTGCTGGACCACAAGCGCACGTCACGACCGTGCTCGCCGATGATCCACGCGATGGTCGCGCCAAAGGGGCCCGCGCCGAGCACGGAGACGTGGGGGCTCATGCCACACCCCCTCTCGGGAGCGGTGGTGGGAGTGGGTAGTTCTCCAGGCGATTGGCGTAGTAGAGGGCCAGCTTCGGCTCCTCCAACAAGATGGTGCCGTCTCCTCGGTCCCGAACCGCAGCCACGCTATGCACCATGCCGAGCTGGCCAATGGCTGCGTGGCGTATGTCCGTCGCCGTCCCCGTCGTCAGGGCGCGGTTGAGTCGAATCGTCCCGGCGTCCCGCATGACGCGCAGCGCCTTGAGGACGTGGTCCAGCTCCGCGTCCACCTCCTGGGTGGAGAACACCCGGTCCTCGGGCCCCAGCAGCAAGCGGCGGTACAGGTCGAGGCCGGGTCGAACCTGCGCGAGCATGCGGTGCATCACCGCCGCGAACACGTGGGTCTCGAAGACGACGTTGTCCTTGAGGAAGGCTTGCCCGATGGCTCCGGCCAACCGGTTGGTGTAGATGCGGTCACGCTGGGAGTCGGCGATGACCTCCCCGTCGCGGCACACATAGCCCGAGGGGTCGAAGGTGCGGCCCTGGGGATCCATGGAGTCGCCGTCGGCGTTCACCGGATTCCCGAAGGGGTCCAGGGGCTGCCCGAAGAACACCTCCACCGAGCTGTCCATGGCCGCCATCTTGCGCACGAAGGAGATGACCTTGTCCGGGCGACTGAACTCGTCGTCCGTGATGATGTAGCGGGACTTGCCCTCCTCGGCGAGGCTGTCTTCGACGAGGGTCTCCGCCTCGAGGACGAGGCGGTAGTTGATGGTCATGGGGACGAAGTAGACGCGCGGGTGCTCGCGCCCCGAGCGCAGGTTCTCCTGGTACGCGGCGAGGCCCGTGCCCATGAGGCCCTTCTTGAGCTTCGTCTCCACTCGGCCGGATCGCGAGCGGGTGCCCCCGGGGAAGAACAGCGAGTGCCAGCGGCGCTCCAGGGCGTACTGGCTGTACTCCTTGAGGCACTCCTTGTAGAGCCCATGCTGCTTCGCCCGGTCCACCTTGTAGGCGCCCAGATGGTCCATGAAGTAGGACAGGAGCCAGTTGGTGAAGAGGTTGATCCCGGCGCCGTAGATCATGGGCGGCAGGTTGTTCTGATGGAGCGCAAAGCCGACCACCGGGCTGTCGAGGTTCGACAGGTGGGTGGGCACCAGCACGACCGTGCCTCGCTCGACGAGGCGATCGAAGGTGTCGATGTGGCCCGAGCTGATGATGCGGTCGGACAGTGTGAGGCCACGCATGCCCTGGGTGAGCAGCTTCCACGGCTTCTGGCGCTTGAGCAGCAGCGCCAGCCCCTTCGGGAGGACTCGCGTCGCCGAGGCGTAGGTCTTCGCGTCGAAGTGTCCGTGGATCTCGGCGGCGTAGGTCTCCACCACCCGCCGCATCAGGACCTCGAGGTCCCGCTGGCTGGCCCGAGCGAGATGGCTGCGCACGTCGCGCAGCATCGCCAGATAGGCCGAGGACTCAGGATCCTTCGTGCCTCGCAGGCGTTTCTCCTCCATGAACACCGTCTCGTTCAGGAGGATGTCCAGCTCGTCGTGGGACAGCCGAGTGACCACCCGATGAGTGATGGCGGAGATGACCTCGCGGTCGTCGATGCGCTCTCGCGCGATTCCCTCTTTACGCACCATGGGCGGCAAAATAGCGGAGGGGCCATCCCCTATGCTGGAACGGCACCGATGCGCGCCTTCTTGCCAGCTCTCGCCCTGTTCCTGGTTGTACTCCCGGGCTCCGCCCGCGCTCATATCGGCGCCAGCGGCGCAGCGGACGTGGCCGCGGGTTCGGCCGGAGACATCGCCCTCGAGGAGGCGTGGGGGCTGCTGCTGTCCGACGGCAGCGGCTTCGAGTGGGTGTGTCACGAGATCCTCACCGCGCCCGGCGTCGTGGTGCAGCCGGCGTACGTCATGAACGACGACGGCGTCCTGCTGGGGCTGACCGGGCTCGGGAACGGCTCGCGAGTCGACGGCGAGTCCGTGTATCGGAGTGAAGACGGATGCTCTTGGGTGCCGCCGGCGGGCCTCTCGGATCGGATCGTGGCCCAGGCGGCCTTCGCCCCGGGGATGCCCCAGGTGGCGTTGGCGGTCAGCGCTGACTACGCCGTGGACGGATACGACAACGTCATCGCCCGGTCCACAGACGCGGGCGCCACGTTCGAGGTGGTCCGCAGCGTGTCTGACGTGCTTCTGCGGGACGTCACCTTCGGAGCGGGGGGGACTGCGTGGGTCGTGGGGGTCGCTGAGGACCCGCCCGCTGCGCTCTTGTACCGGAGCGACGACGCAGGGTTGACCTGGGACAGCGTGCCCATCGATGGGTCAGGGGCCGAGAGCCTGTTCTTCCCGTCGCTGCTCGGGACCCACCCCACCGACGCGGACGTGTTCTGGCTGGGGTTGGACGGCAACAGCGCCGACCTCGTTCTCAGAACGAGCGATGGAGGAGACTCCTTCGCGCCGGTGTCGGGGGCCCCCGCGGCCTTGGTGGACCTCGTCCCCCAAGGGGACGGCGCCTGGATCACCTCGGGCGACCGGGAGCTGCTCTGGGCGGCGGACGGAGTCGCGTTCGGTCCAGTGGAGGCCCCACAGGTCTGGGGGGGCGGGATGCGCGTCGGGACGCTGCTTCTCGCGGCGGACACGAGTCGGGAGCGCACGGCGCTCTGGAGCCGCGATGGGGAGGAGTTCGCGCCGGTGTTCGAGACGGCCGACCTCCGCGCGCCGAGCTGCGCGCCGGGCACCGAGGTCGGTGACGAGTGTGCTCCCCTGTGGGACGAACTCGTGGTGTGGCTCGAGGCGAACATCCCGCCAGACGAGACCGGGGACGACGACGACTCGGGCTCGGGGGAGCCACCGCCGCCCGGATGTGGCGGCTGCGCCGGGGTCGGGCAAAGCGTCGCACCCTGGGAATCGTCATTCTTGCTGCTGGTGCTGGGGGCCTACCTTGTGCGCAGGAGAACGCAATGAAGCCCGATGCACGCTTACTGCTCGCCGCGCTGCTCGCCCTGTCCGGCTGCCCGGTGGGAGACGACGACGATGTGACCGACGACGACGACGCCTCGGCCAACGATGACGACGTGGCCGACGACGACGATGTGGCCGACGACGACGACGTGGCCGACGACGACGACGCCACCGGAGAGTCCATCGAGGGCTACGTCTTCCTGGGAGCGGAGGACGACTTCACGAAGCCCACGCCGGCGCCGGCGGGACTCGAGATCTCCCAACTGGGCTCGTCGGTGACCGCCACCACCAACGCCCAGGGCATCTTCACGATGCAGCCCGAGGGGAACGGCGTCTTCGAGGTGTACGGCGAGTACGAAACCACCACGTACATGGCCGCAATTGTGCCGATGACCTGGGACCAGGTGGCGATCGAGCCCTTCGTCGAGCTCGAGCTCGAGCACCGCGTCCACAACGACTTCCACTACTCCACGGAGTACGGCGGTCAGGCCCACGACCCCGCTCTGGGTACCGTGGTGTTCCTCTTCTTCGGCCCCGGCGACGCCGCGCCCACGGGCGTCGGGGTGTCCATCGACCTCGCCCACACGGGGTCCTACGCCATCCTGCAAAACGGGGTCTCCATCGCGACGGCCGAGGTGCCCGAGAACTCCGATGGTGGTGAGGTGTCCTTCGCAAAGGTGCAGCCGGGCACGGCGACGGTGACGCTGACGTTGCCGGACGGCATCTCGGAGTGTGTGGGGCCAGAGAGCTTCACGGTGATGGCCGACGCAATCACCTGGCCCAGCTACTTCTGCGACTAAACGGCTTCTCATGAGAAGCCGTTTAGGGGGCACGCCTCCCTCCGCTCCTCCGTCACTTCCTTGACCTGGGCTGCCTACAGCCCCCTGGCCCTCAGCCGCCTGGGCGCCTAGCGGCCGGGGGCGCAGTTCACCTTGAGGTTGAAGCCGCCCGCGTCACCATCGAAGCCGTCGACGACAACGATGTACTGCTCCCCGCGGGTCACTTCGACCATCGCCTCGTTGAAGCCCCAGGCGATGGCGTCGCTGCTGTCGCACGTGCCGTTTGGCGTGTGCAGCACCATCAGGTCGTGGTTGACCTCGGTGGGGCTGGCGTCCACCAGCTCGAAGGCGATCTCGGCGGTGATGGGCGAGCGGAAGCTGAAGCCAATCTCCGGACCGTCGTAGAGGCCGGTGTTGATTGGATAGCCGTTGATGCGGGAAGGGCGCTCGTCGACGATGCCGTGGGTGTCGGCGCTGATGATCTGGCCACACACGAGGTTGTCCCACACCGCGCACTCGGAGCCGCACACCATGCGGTTGGCGCACTCGTCGTCGTCGCAGTCCACGGCGGAGTCTCCGTCGTTGTCGAGCCCGTCGATGCAGTCCTCGGAGTTCAGCTCCTCGAGGCGCTCCTCCTCGGTCTCCTCCCATACATCGCTGCCACCCACTGCGTCGCCGGGCTCCTCGGTGACCGTGTCCTCGGTCGGTGGGATCTCGCCGGGACCGCAGGGGTCACCCAGGGCGCCAGCATCGAAGACGGCGAGCTGCCCCGACGCGAGGGGCTCCTGGCTCCAGGTGAAGGTGGGGAACTGATGGGAGCCGGCGAAGCTCAGGACGTCGTAGCCGACCTCGCTGTCGAGCTCGACTCCCACGTCGAGGGCCCAGTCCACCGCCCCGCAGTCCAAGCTCGCCTCGGCGTCGGCCCAGGGCTTCGCGCTCAAGTCGGCGGAGACGCTGTTGTAGAGGGACGCCGTGGCCCGGATGCGGATGGCGGCGTGGGCGTGGAGTTCAGCGTCCAGTTCGATCGTCGGGCCGATGCGGGTGGCGGTCCACTCGAAGCCCGAGGTGTTCTCCCAGTCGCCGTCCATGTAGCGGCCACCGAGGCCCATGCTTGTGTCGATGTTCGTCCCGATGCTTCCCTCGGCCGCGCCGGAGCCGTCCACCTGCCAGATGAGGTCGACGTCGAAGTGCACGTCCCCCGCGACGGGCACCGGTCCCACCTGGAACGCGAAGGCCTTGTCGAACTGGAAGAGGTCCTTCTCCCCTTCCTGGTCGAACGCGCCCTGAGCTGCGGCGTGCACCACCACCTCAAGTTGGGCATCCAGCGTGACGCCCAGGTCCGCCTTGTTGAGCTTCGGCCAGGGGCGGTTCCAGTCGAACCAGTCGACGTCGAGGCCCCAGTCGAAGCCGGGCTCGAGCGTGACGGACCCGGACTCGATGTCGGCGCTGGCCTGGTTTGCGCCCGAGCCCACAGAGAAGAGCTCGAGGCCAGAGAAGTCGTAGGTCCAGGGGTCCCGCGAGCCGTTCTCCGGCAGATCGCCGGGCTCGAGCTCGAGGGGGAGGCGCTCGAAGTGCTGGGCGTAGTAGATGACCTCGGTGAGCTTTGCCTCAGTGGTGACCGCAAAGGCGCGCTGACCCTCGAAGTCCACACTCTCGACGCGGCGGAGCATGCCCCCGTCGAACCCCGAAACCAGGACCGAGCCCTCCTGGAGCCCGGTCGCGTTCGCGGGCCCCTCGAAGTCCATGGTCACGCTCGACGACGTGGCGCTCCAGTTCACGAAGCCAGGAGCCTGCTCGATGACAAAAGCGT
This sequence comes from Deltaproteobacteria bacterium, assembly GCA_023954745.1. GTDB lineage: Bacteria > Myxococcota_A > UBA796 > UBA9615 > UBA9615 > JAGSHC01. The sequence goes on from JAGSHC010000046.1 coordinate 14,297, forward strand.
CGTTGGAGATGAGCACGTCGCCGTACCACGTCGCGTCGAGCACCTCTTCGGCGCGCTCGGGATCCCAAGCCGCGCTCCCGAGCCCCTCGGGGTCGTCGGGGGTGGTGCCACCGGTCTCGTTGAACGTCGGGTCCTCCGGCGGGGGAGGCGCCACCTCGTTGAGGGCTTGGTTGCACCCGAGGGCGAGAGCGAGGGGAAGGAGGAGGGCCGCGGTACGAGAAAAGCGGTGCATCACGAAGGGGGCTCCATTCTGCGCGGCGCGAGGCCGGCGTACAGAGCAGTAGCAGGGTCCGTGCCAGAACCGACGAGGCAGCAATTCGTTGGGTCGTCGCGGGATGGAACCCCGAAAGTGGTCAGTCCAGCGACCAGCCACACCAGGATCACGGACGCCTTGCCGGTCACTGCAGTGACCAGACACCAAGAGCGCCGAAGCACCCCAGGGTGCGCCGCACCCTCCACCAGGTTGGACGCCTCAGCCCCCTGGGCAGCCGCCGAGGTCCGGGTAGTCCGTGATGACTCCCAACAGGGGCCAGTCGCACCGTCTCGCCAGGTCCTTGGCGTCGTTCACCGAGAAGAGCACCGCTCCGATCTCCTGGTCCGCCGCCTTCCGCACCGCCCGCCACGGCAACACCGCGGTGGGCGACACGACCCCATGCGCTCCGGCCTCCTCCGCCGCCGGCACCGGGCTGGAGAATCCGAAGAGCGTGGCCCACCGCACCGCGAGTGCGTCGCGCGTCCACTCACCGTCCGCCGGAAACGGCGGATAGCTGAGAAGCAGACGGACGCCCTCCACCCCCTGGGCCGCGAACGCTTGCACATCCACCGCGTGCGGCACCTCCACAAACAGGCGGTTGGGCAACGATGCATCCCTCCATCGACTCATGACCGCTGACGCGTAGTCCGAGCCCGACGCCGTCCGCCCTTCATCGATCTTGATGTCCAGATACAGGGCCAGCTCCGGCGCATCCACCAAGGCGACCAGCAACTCGTCGAAGGTCATCACGGTCTCGGCCACCGGCTTGATGCCGGAGAACTCCGGGTCCTCCACGCCGCCGCAGAGGTAGTCGGACTGAAGCACCCCGAGGTCCATCTCCTTGATGAGCCGCCGCTCCGAGATCCTCGCGCCCGCCACGGTGGTGCAGAGCTCGGTGTGCACCCACGGGTCGTGGGCGAGCACCGGCACCCCGTCGCTGGTCAAGACGAGGTCCACCTCGAGACCGTCAAACCGAGCGTCCGCCGGCTGCGACCCAAAGTGCTGCAGCGCCCCCAGCACGGCCGTCCGGGAGTTCTGGGGCCAGCGCGCGCCCCCTGCCCGATGCAGAAACACGAGGGGATCGTCGCCCGACGCGTCGCGCAGGAAGTCCGTCTGGGCGACCTCCCACACACCAAACACCGCCAGCGCCAGCGAGAGGGTCATCCACCGTCGTCTCATGGCGCCACGCACCGAGGAGCGACCTCCAACAAGGCGCGGCCGAGCACGCCAGCAATGGCGGCGTGCCCTGCGGCGTTGGGATGCACTGGATCGAGACCAAGGGTGGACGGCCGTGAGCCCGCCACGGCCTCGGTGAGGTCCACCAGCGAGAACCCCTCCTCTCGAGCGGCCGTCGCCCCCGCGCGCCAGGCCACCTCCCGATGGTGCGGCTGGGCAGGCCGTCCGCGGCCCCAGGCCTCCTCCCACCCGGGGCGGTCGACGAAAGGCGGCACCTGAGCGAACACCACCCGAGCGCCGGCGTCGCCAGCGAGTGCACCGATCCGAGCCAAGGCCTCTCGATGCTCCTCCTCCTCGAGCAGCACGGACTCCGTCCCCACCGCCCCGCTCAGGAGACGCCAGAGAGCAGACTCCTTCCACAGGACAAGCTGCCGGCCCCGATCCATGCCCGGCACCAACTCGACTTCCCGACTGACGTACATGGCTGGTTCCCCCTCGGCCTCACGATCCCACTCCAGCGACGCTACGTCATTGGAGACCCAGGTGAGCACGATCAGGTCGGGCTTCAGCTCAGACCCAAGCCTCGCGAGCGCCGCGGCCTCCTGAGCGGTGTTCCATCCAGGGAACGACAGGTTGGTGACCCGCCACCCAAGGTCCCGCTCCAGCCGCGCCGGAAACGACTCCTCCGCCGACACTCCGTGCCCAAAGGCCACCGAGTCGCCCAACACCACGAGGTGGCACTGCGGCGCTGCCGCGGCAGACTCTCCCTGCACGTGGGGAAGGCGTGTCGTCCAGGTGCGCAGACCCCTCTCGTCCAGGGTCACCCCTCCACGGTCGTACCCCGCGCGACCGGCGAAGACACGGGCGTCGGCCACGGCCTCTGCCATCCCCTGCCCCGAGACCCCTGCCCGCACCACCGCGGCCAACGGCGGCTCCGCAGCAAGCCGCGCGCCCCCCTCAGCGAGGACGATCGCGACGAGCAGCCCGGCGAGCAGAAGGAGCAACCTCGTGACCCACAAGCGCACCGGACGATTATGGAGGGGGGCGGACCGCCCGCGCCGGCCGGGCGACGGTCTGGCAGGATCGCCGCAATGCCTCGCTCCCTCCTCCTGACCTCCGCGCTCTTCCTCGCCGCCTGTCCCGGCAATCCCGACCTGCCCGAAGGACCCGACGCGTGCCGCTCGGTCACCCTCGCGCGCGTGGTCGAGGTCATCGACGGCGACACCGCCGACGTGGAGTTCCTGGAAGGCGACAACCTCGGGGAGGTGGACCGGGTTCGCTTCAATGGAATCGATACCCCGGAGGTCGACCACGACGACCCACTCGGCTCGGAGTTCTGTGGCCTCCGGGCCTGGAACGAAGCCATCTCCTTGCTCGAAGGTGAAGAGGTCTGGCTGACCTTCGACACCTCGTGCACCGGCACCTTCGGACGCACCCTGGTCTACGGGTTCCGCACCTCGGACGAGCTCTGGTTCAACGAGCACATGGTGGAGCAAGGCTACGCGCGGGTGTCGGGCTTCGACTTCGCCTTCGTCGACTCCTTCACCAGCAAGGAAGAGGAGGCGATGCTCGCTGGGCGCGGACTCTGGGGCGACTGCACCGAGTAGCTACTCGATGGCCGCGCTGCCGGAGGCGTTCAGCCCCCGACAACGCACAGGCCCAGAGGGGACGCGGGGGGCAGCTGGGACGCCCACGAGCCTCGGGGCGCGGGGAGCGAGACCGGCCCCGTCTACCGGAAGGCGTCGGGCCCGGGGTCAATCAAGCTGCCGTCCGGCAGCTCGAGGGGGTACAGGAATCCCGAAGGCCAGGTCTGGGACTCCGCCTGGTACGCGTCCGCCGGCTCCATGTCGCCCGCGTTGCTATCCCACCAGCGCGCTGCGGTCTCGTTGGCCTCGGCGACCTCCTTCAGGAGGTCCCAGGTCTCGCTGAAGTCGTCTGTCACCCGCCCTGCGTAGTCAGGTCCCACCAGGTTCTCCAGGAGGCGCTGCCGCTGCTCGCTCACCCAGGCCTCGTCGAGCACCGCCACGTTGGCCTCGCCCTCGTAGAGCATCCCGCGGTTGTTCTTGTTGGCCGAGCCGATGGTCAGGTAGCGGTCGTCGACGATGAAGATCTTGCTGTGCAGGCTGTGCTGCGGATTGAACACATCGATGTCGTCGAAGAACCAGCCCTCGTCGATGGCCCAGTCGAAGCTCTTCGTAGTGAAGGTGACGTACTGGTCAGGCACCCGCTCCTTGAACATCTGGTCGCCGATGGCGGTCCAATGGGCAGAGGGGTCCAGGGTCGACACGGGCATGGTCACCACCACGAGCTTCACCTGGGGCCGAGCCTCGAGCACCTCGATGATGACCTCGTTGAGCACCGGCGCACGCCAGTACTGATCCTCGACGTAGATGTACTCCTGGGCCTGGCGAATCGCCTTGATGTGGCTCTCCAGGATGGACCGCTCGGGGTAGGGGTCGGGAAGGGTCACCTGGAACTGGGCCTCCAGGGTGCCGCCGAGGTTCGAGTTGGTGGGCAGCGGCGCCGTCCACACCGTGTTGTTCTCGGTGTAGGGCTCGCCAGCGCTGATGCTCTGCTCCCAGCGCTGCTCGAGGACCGAGTCCACGTCCGCGACGATGGGACCCTCGATGCGCAGGCCGTAGTCCTTGCGGGGGCCCTGGTCCGACTCGTCCTCCTGATTCACGACGTCTTCGCGGTCGTCCAGGTCGGAGTCGAAGGACATGCGCCGGGGCTCGAACACGTAGTGGTTCTCGGTGTCCCAGTCGCCAGCCTTGATGTTCATCCCGGAGACGTAGGCGATGCTTCCGTCGATGGTCATCATCTTCTGGTGGTACGACGCGATGGGCGCGTCGATGCGGGCGGCGTTGCCGTCCTCGGTCAGTCCGCTGAAGCTGCGAGACGCCCACTGAGGCTGCTCCGCCACGCGGTCCACCAGCTCCCACTCGATGGGGGTGGGCTCGAAGTCATCGAAGAGCGGCACGTCGGTGGGGTTGCCCTGCAGAGCGACCTCGAAGCCGTCACCGAGCTCCTCGGCCTTGTCGATGAGCTCGCCGTCCACGGTGATCCAGTCGACCCAGCCGAAGCAGGAGTCGTCGCAGAAGCGCGAGACCATGACCTTCGTATCGAGCCACGTCGACGCCTCGAGCAAGCCCATGATGGTCTGGGGATAGCGCTCCTCCTCGGTCATCGTGGGATGCCCAGCGGGGCGGTAGAGCTCGAAGTCGGACTGCCACCACCAGGTGGCGATGTGCGCGCTGTCCTGGGCCTCTGACAGGTCGAGGTAGACCTCTTCGAAGAGCTGCTCACCCGACATCATCATGTCGATCTGGTTGCCCTCGCGCGGCGGCCGCGGCGCGGAGGCGGCAAACCAGGCGTGATCGAGCCCCACGTACAGGGTGTTCACGCGGCAAGCCTCGTCGCTCCCCGGCAGGATGCGGTCATCCCACGATGTCGCGAATCGGGCGCTGCCGGTGACCTGCACGTCCTCAAAGCGCCCGCCCTCGATGCGCCCACTGACCGTCGTGGGGAGGTAGTCGGGCGCGGTGTACGTGATGGAGAACGGTCCGTCGGGCTGCTCGGCGAGCGCTTCGAACGCGTTGGGGCCCGCCGGCGCTTGACTGTCGTTCAGCGCTCCGCAATCGAGGAACACCTCGAAGGGCCCTCCCTCGCCAGGGAACGAGTCGAGCACCATGAAGTAAGTCTCGCCCGCCCGCGCGAGGAAGCTGACGTCGTTGAAGCCTCGCTCCATGACCTCTGCGGCGACGCAGCTGTCGTCGCTGCCGCGAAGGACGAACAGGTCCTGGTTCGCCACCGTGGGCTGGGGATCGACGAGCTCCCAGCTGATGCGGGCGTCCGCCGGGGCACGGAACGCGTAGGCCACCTCGCGGCCGGAGTAGTTGCCCACTCCCACGTCCCAGTTGTCGATGTTGGCGGTCGAGCCGGCGGTGTCGGTGTTGTCTCCCGAGACCGACAACCCACACTGAAGCCACTGCTGCGGAGCGCAGTCGGCCTCCAGCGGCCCGAGCGTCGCCGTGGCGTCGTCCGTGGCGCCAAAGCCAGGCAGCGGACGCCCCCAGATGTCGGCGAGCTCGATCTCGGACAACTCGCCACCGTCGCAGTTCAACGCGGGGGGGGGCGTCTCGTCGCCGGTGTCGTCGTCGTCGTCGTCGTCCGCCGTGCCTTGCCCGCTGCTGCCGTCGGTGGTCCCGCTCCCACCAGTCCGGTCATCGCCGTCCTGCCAGCCCTGCTGGCAGTCGGGAGCGAGGAGGAGGGGCAACAGCGCGAGGAGGAGGGCTGGAAGGTAGGGCGCACGGGGGCTGGAGAGGCTCATGAGACCCATCTAGCTGGGGCCCGAGGTCGGGTCAAGCCTCTGTCGCAGCGAGTCGGTCACCTTGTCTTCCCAACCAAAGACCGTCAGGTAGAAGTATCCGCTGGCAATGGCGGCAGCGGGGGCGGCCCAGATCAGCCCGATACCGAAGGCCAGGAAGCCGGCAATGCCGACGACACCGAGGAGCAGGTAGAGCACGAAGACGTCGAAGAAGTGATTGTTCAGTGCCTTGATGGAGGTCTGGAAGGCCTCCAACGGCTCCAGGCCCCGTTCCGCGATGAGGGGCGTGGTGAGCGACGCCGCGATGGAGAGGTAGATGCCGGGCAGCACCAGGAGCGCGAAGCCGACGTATGTGGCGACCAGGACGATGAGGGCGCCGATGCAGATGGGCACGATGTTCTTGAAGTGCGCGAACAGGTCACTCACTTCGGGCGTCTGACCCGCAGCACGCCGAATCATCATCCGCCAGAGTCCCGCCTGGAGCGGCGCGGTCAGGGGAAGCACCACGAGGCCGCTCCCGATGCTGAGCGCCAGCCCCTTCAAGAAGCCGGCGTCGTCCCCCCCGAGCACCGCGTTGAGCCCCCCGCTCACGCCGCTGGCCAGCCCGATGAGGAAGAAGGCAATGAGGAAGGTCAGCTTGACGCCGTCCTTGGCCTCCCACCCCTGCTTGATGATCTCGCTGGGCGTGATGCTCCAGTTCCCGGCCATCGCGTCATCGAGGGAGCGCTCGCCGGTGCTCATGGCGCCCTCGCTCGGCTTCTGGAGGTCTGCCTGGGGCGGGGCGAAGGGGTTCTGTTCGTCGGACATCGAGCACCTCCCGTGGAGGCATCCTCGCCCCCACGGGCTGAGTCTACGGCAGCGCGTAGACGGCGAGTGCAGAGCGCGTCACGCGCGGCCGCGGCGCCCCCATTTCGGGCGGCTCCCGCGCCTCAGAGCCTCACGCCTCTACGCCGTGGGCTTAGGCTTCTTCTCCCGCGGGGGCGGGTGCACGATCTGCACGGCGACTCCGTCGATCTCCGAGGTCGCGCCGAGCTCGCTCTCCACGTCCACATCGCCAAAGGCGAGGGACTCGCACCGCACCACCGCCTGCAGCGTGTTGGCCAGGGGCTGGATGACCCCGTCGACCTTGCTCCCCGACTCCACCTGGAGCGTCACCAGCGGGAGCTGGCGCGTCTGGGAGATGCGGTTGTCGGTGCGCAGGCCGCGGACGGCCCGCAGGATGCCCAGCACCAGGGCCATCTCCGGGACGTCGCCGTCCTTGGCCGGGTCGTGCTGAGGCCACGACGAGACGTGCAGCGACACGGTGTCCTCGTGCTCTCGGTAGATGCGCTGGTACAGCTCCTCCGTCACGAAGGGCAGGAACGGCGCGTACAGCGCGATGACCGTGCGCAGCGACTCCCACAAGGTGGCTCGCGCCGACTCCCGCTGGCTCTCGTCGTAGCGCTCGGGGTTCCAGAAGCGGTCCTTGACCATCTCCAGGTAGTTGTCGGTGAACGTGCCCCAGAAGAACTTGTCCGTCGCCTCGCGGGCCACGGCGTAGTTGTACGAGTCGAAGCCCGTCTTCACGGTGGGGAGGATGCTGTTCAGCTCGGCGAGCAACCAGCGGTCTGCGGGGGTGCGGTCGGCAAAGTCTGGGCGAGGCGCCGAGGGGTCGAAGCCCTCGAGCTGCATCAGCACGAACCGCGCGGCGTTCCACAGCTTCACCACCAACTTGCGGCCGGCCTTGATGTCCCGCTCGTTGTACCGGGTGTCGTTTCCGAGCTGACTGCCCGCGGCCCAGTAGCGCAGCGCGTCGGCGCCGTACTTCTTGATGACTGCGTAGGGCTCGTAGCGGTTGAAGCCGCCCTGGTCGGTGAACTTCTCCAGGTCGCGCTTGGAGATCTTCTTGCCCTGCTCGTTGAGTCCCCAGCCGGAGATCATCACGTCAGTCCAGGGCAACGAGTCCAGGTGCTGGTCGCTCTTCACCAGGGTGTAGAACAGCCAGGTGCGGATGATCTCGAAGGCCTGCACGCGCACCGTCATGGGGTGCAGCTCGGTGTGGCCCAGGCGCCCTTCGGTGCCGCCCCAGTTGCTGTTGATGAGCGGCGTCATGGACGAGGTCATCCAGGTGTCCATGACGTCGGGCTCGCCGCGGATGACGGTGCTGCCGCAGGACGGGCACGCATCCACCGGCGCGTGGTCCTCCAGCGGGTCCACGGGCAGCTGGCTCTCCTCGGCGAGGATGACGTGCTCGCAGCCGTCGCAGAACCACAGGGGGAACGGCACGCCATAGAAGCGCTGGCGGCTGATGTTCCAGTCGTACTTGAGGCCGTCGACCCAGTGGTCGAGGCGGGTCTTCATCCACTCGGGGTGCCACGTGATCTCGGCGCTGCGCTTGAGCCACTGCTCCTTCTTGTCGAGCACCTTGATGAACCACTGCGGGGTCATGTGGAACTCGACGGGCACCTGGCTGCGGTCGGACACAGACACCGCCTGGTCCACCATCTTGAAGCCGTGGTACTGCCCCGCCTCTTCAATAGCCTTGACGATCTTCTTGCGGGCCACGTGCAGCTCGAGGCCTTCGAACTCGCCGGCCAGGGCGTTCATCCGTCCGTGGGACGTGATGACGAAGCGCAGGTCGAGGGAGTCGCGCTTCCACTTCTTGACGTCTTCGCCGTCGCCGAAGGTGCAGACCATCATCAGGCCCGTCCCGAAGTCCATCTTCACGTCGGGGTCGGTGAGGACCGGCACCTCGTACTCGAAGATGGGCACGACGGCCTTCTTGCCGATGAGGTCGGCGTAGCGCTCGTCCTCGGGGTGGCAGTACAGCGCCACGCAGGCGGGCACGAGCTCCGGCCGCGTCGTGGAGATGATGAGGTCCTCGCCCGTGGGGGACTTGAACGCGATGTCGTGCAGCTTGCCCTTGCGCTCCAGCGTGTCGAGGTCTGCCTGGGCGAGCGCCGTCTCGAAGTGGATGTCCCACAGCACCGGCTCGTCGGAGCGGTAGATGCGGCCCTTCTTGTACAGGTCGAGGAAGGACTTCTGCGACGTGCGGCGGCAGTGGTCGTCGATGGTGGAGTACTTCGTGCGCCAGTCCACCGACAGGCCCAGGGCCTTCCACAGCTCGGCGTAGTGCGCACCGCCCTTGGCGGTCTCCTCGAGGCACAAAGCCCGGAACTCGGCCCGCGTCGTCTTACGCTTGTTGATCTTGTACTTCTTCTCGACGAAGCGCTCCGTGGGGAGGCCGTTGTCGTCGAAGCCCATGGGGTAGAACACCTTGCGGCCGTTCATGCGCTGGTAGCGAATGACGAACTCCGCCTGGGAGTACGACATGGCGTGGCCCACGTGCAGGTGGGACGCCGAGACGTAGGGCGGCGGGGTGTCGACGGAGAAGATCTCGCCGGGCGCGTCGGGGTCGTAGCGGTAGATCCCGCTCTCTTCCCACAAGTCGCGGCAGGTCTCCTCGACCTGGGCGGCGTCAAAGTTCTTGTCGAGCTCGATGTTCTGTAGGGCAGGCATGGCGCGCAGGGTTACTCCCACGCGCGTGAGGAATCAAGCCTGCCCTCGTCGGCTTCGCGGATAGATAGACTGGCGCTCCTAGGGATGGGGACCGCCGACAGATGAACCACGACAGCGCTACCGCCTTTCAGCACTGGCTGCTCACGACGGGGCGACAGGCGGCCAATGTGCCGGCGCTGCTGGATCTGCTCGGAGAGAAGCTGCACCGCGAGGCCCAGGTCGATCGCATCTGGATCGGCACGACGCTGCTGCATCCGCAGACGGCCGCCCACACCTGGGTCTGGACCCCAGAGACCCCCGCCGCGGGACGCTCACTGGGGCACAACCTCTATCGGACCCTCGCGATGGACCTGAACAGCCCGGCCCGGCGCCTCGAGCTGGGGGCGCCGTTCGTGCGCTACCGGCGGGCGCTGGACGAGGGCCAGGGGTTCGAGGACGTCGTCGCGCTCTGGGACAAGGGCTTCACCGACTTCTACGGGCTGTCCCTTCGCTCGAAGGGGCGCTGGATGGGTGGGGTGACCCTGAGTACCCGAGCGCCGGACGGATTCTCTCCGACGCAGATCGAGCTCTTCGACGCGGTGATGCCCGCCCTCGAAGCCACGCTGGAGTCGCTCATCAAGGACCTCGTCACATCAGGCCTGCTGCAGACCTACCTCGGTCGCGACGCCGGAGAGCGGGTCTTCAAAGGACAGGTCAAGCGCGGAGACGGGGAGACCATCGAAGCGGTGGTGTGGTTCTCGGACGTGCGCGGCTTCACCCGGCTGTCCGCTCAGCTCGATCGCTCTGCCTTGCTCCAGGTCCTCAACGACGTGTTCGAGCTCCTCGTCGACGTCATCGACGCCCATGGGGGCGAGGTGCTGAAGTTCATGGGGGACGGCCTGCTGGGCGTCTTTCCCGCGGGGGAAGACTCCGCCGCTGCGTGTCGGGCGGCCCGGATGGCGGCGACGGCGTTCCGCGCCCGGCTCCAGGACCTCAGCGCGCAGCGGGTCAACAACGGACTCGCGCCCATCGATGCAGGCGTGGGCTTGCACTACGGCAACGTCACCTACGGCAACATCGGCGCACCCGCGAGGCTCGACTTCACGGTCATCGGCCCGGCCGTCAACCTCGCGTCACGGATCGAGGGCCTGTGCGGCGCGCTCTCGCAGCCCATCCTGGCGAGCGAAGGCTTCGTCGCCCTCGAGGGCGGGGCTTGGGAGACGTGCGGCCACTTCGAGGTCAAGGGCGTCGAGACCCCCATCCTCGTCGCCCGGCCCGTCGACTGAACCAGCTCGTCCCGGAGTGAAGACCCCACCCCGGAGCGAAGAGGCCTACTTGTCGGCGTCGGCCTCGAACTCGAAGACGCACGGGTAGGTGAACCCTTCGGCCTGTTCGATGACGGTGCAGTCCGAGCCCTCGCAGGTGTCGGTGTTCACGTTGGAGCCCAGAGTCGCCTCGGTGGCGGACGTGAAGACGCCCGTACGCGAGCCGGCCCGGGTGACCGTGGCGTTGGCGAAGATGGCCGGGACCGGGACGTCGAAGGGGCGTCCGATGCAGCTGAACGTGTTGCCGGCGCCGTTGGTGCAGTCGAAGGTCTGGTCGTCGCTGTCGGTCATCACGAAGTCGGCGTCGCCCCCAAGGGCCAGGTCCGTGGTGCCGAGGCTGTCACCGGGCCCGGCGTTGGGCACGAGGTTGCAGCTGTCCGTGATGAGGGTGGTCAGCGTGAGCTCCCAGCTGCCCTCCTCGGGGGTGATGTCCGCGACGGAGTCATCGTCGTTGGAGGCGGAGTCGTCGTCGTTCCCGCTGGGGCAGCCGACGAGCAGGCCGAGGCAGGACAGAAGCAGGACAGTACGAAGCATTGGGTTCCCTCCACGTGTGACCTCCCGAGCATGCCTGCGCTGCGGCGATCGCAAAAGGGCGCCAGGCGGGTGATCTCGCGCCCGCTCGGGTCCGAAGGCTCCCGGCGACGCAGCGAACGAGGGCCGATCACGAGCCTCAACCGTGTCCCGTCCGTGACCTCCGCTCGTGTAGCGTCAGCCGGTCTTCACGACGTGCCGGAGTCCCGATGCAGTTTGCCGATGTAGCCCCCAGCGAGCCCGACCTCGATTCCCTTCGTCCGCAGGTCGCGGCGCTGCATGCGCGACTCGCGAGCGACGCCGTCGACGACGTCATCACCGACTGGAACGCGCTGCGCGCGCCGGTGAAGTCCTGGCTCGCCTGGGTGAACCTGCGCTACCGCCAGGACACCCGCGACGAAGGCATCGCCGAGGAGAAGAAGCGGCGCGACGCCTTCGAAGCAGGCTGGGAGCAGGAAGAACTCGCCCTGCATCAGGCCATCTTGAACCTCCCCGCAGAGTCGACCGAGTCAGTCCCTCCCCAGGCGATGGCCAAGTGGACGACGGCGGTGTCCGCCACAAACCCGGCGGTGAAGGACGAGCGTCAGCGGGAGAACGAGCTCATCGCCGAGTACGTCAAGCTCATGGGCGGGGCGAGCTTCGACCTCGACGGCACCCAGCACGACCTCGTGACCATCGGCGGCCCTGCCACGTCCGCCGACCGCGCCACGCGAGAGAAGGCGGCGCGCGCGAAGTGGACCTGGTTCGACGCCAATCGGGCCGAGCTCGACCGGATCTACGACGATCTCGTGACCCTGCGCAGCGGCATCGCGAGCAAGCTCGGCCATCGCGACTTCGTGGAGACGGGGTACCTGCGGATGTCGCGCGTGGACTACGGGCCCGCCGACGTCGCCCGCTTCCGAGAAGCGGTGCGCACCCACATCGTTCCCCTCTGCTCCGCGCTGCGGGAGCGTCAGGCTGCGGCCCACGGCATCGACAAGGTCATGCTGTGGGACGAGGCGGTGCTGGAGCCCGGTGGCAACCCCGAGCCCGTCCCGGTGGACCAGATGCTCGCCGCGGGGACCGACGCGTTCGCGCGGCTCGACCCGCAAGTGGCTGCCTTCTTCGACGGCATGGTGAACGACGGCTGGATCGACCTGCCCGCGCGACCTGGGAAGTCCCCCGGCGGCTTCTGTACCTACCTCAGCGAGCAACGACGCCCCTTCGTGTTCTGCAACGCCACCGGCGTGGAGCGCGATGTGCGCACCCTCGTGCACGAGGTCGGCCACGCCTTCCAGAAGGAGGCCAGCTCCGCCATTGCGCTGCCGGAGCTCCTGCACGGCACGCTGGAGTCGTCGGAGATCCACTCCATGGCCCTCGAGTTCCTGGCGTGGCCGGTCATGGATGCCTGGTTCGGCGAGGCAGCGGACCGCTACAGACGCAATCACCTGGCTCGCGCGGTGCTGTTCCTGCCCTACGGCTTGTTGGTGGACGAGTTCCAGCACGAGGTCTACAGCACCCCCGAGAGCGGCCCCGCCGGGCGCCACGCCATGAACCTCGCCCTGCAGCGCAGCTGGCTCCCGGACCGCGACACGGGAGACCTTCCTCACCTCGACGTGGGTGGGTTCTGGCAGGTGCAGCGGCACATCTACGCCTACCCCTTCTATTACATCGACTACTGCCTCGCCCAGACCGTGGCGCTGCAGTTCTGGTCCCTCGCCCAGGAAGACCAGGCCGACGCCATGGAGCGCTACGTCGCGCTGTGCGAGCGCGGTGGCTCCCTGCCCTTCCAGGCTCTCGTGCGCACGACGGACCTCGACTCGCCGTTCGATGACGGCGTCGTGCAAGGCGTCGCCGAACGGGTGGCCAAGGCCCTCAACCTCTGACCTCCCACCTCGCTGTTCGCCTGGAGATGTGATGCGCCGACCCCTCCTCTTGCTTCTCCTCTCCCTGGGTCTCGCTGGGTGCCCTGGCGATGACGACGACTCCGCCATCGGAGACGACGACGACCTCGTCAACGGCGACGACGATGACGCGACCGCCAACGACGACGACGCGACCGCCAACGACGACGACGCCACGGGCGACGACGACGACGGCACTCCTGCGGACGACGACGACGCGACGGCGGGCGTGTGCGCCCCCCTGGGCGCCTTGATCTGCGGCGCGGAGCTGACCATCGACACGGCCACCGGCGCCGACGCCATCGACAGCTACTCGTGCGAGACCTGGAGCGAGACCGGCCCCGAGGTGGCGTGGACGTTCTCCCCCGGCAACGAAGACGTCACCATCACCATCGACAACGCCGACACGAGCGGGGCGGACCACGACGTGTTCATCCTGCCCGACAGCAACGGCTGCGACCCCGCTGGCTGCATCGCGTCCGGCGACACGGAGGCGACATTCACCGCCGTGGCGGGCTCCACGTACTGGGTGGTGGTGGACGGCTTCGAGGGCGACGCGGGCGAGGTGGCCCTCACGGTGCACTGCGGACCGGTGGGGGACGATGACGACGCGACCGGCGATGACGACGACTCCGGCGACGACGACGACTCGGGAGACGACGACGACGCGACCGGCGACGACGACGACGCGACCGGCGATGACGACGACGCGACCGCAGCGAACTGCAACGGGGGCACCACCTTCACCGGGGACTTCATGCCGGTGGACGACGCAGCCATCACCTCGTTCTGCGCGACCGGCGACGACACCATCGACGGGAACCTCACCATCTCCGAGGCGCTCGTCACCACGCTCGCCGATCTGTCCTGCCTCTGCGAGGTCACGGGGGACGTGGTCTACAACGGCACGCTGCTCAACCTGACCACCGCCGACGGCCTCCAGAACCTGGCCTCGGTGGGCGGGGACTTCACGCTGACCTTCGCGAGCACCCTCTTCGACCTCACGGGCTTCGATGGCCTGGAGACGGTGGGCGGCAACGTGTCGCTGGTGGGTAACTCGAGCCTCGGGGGACCGAGCGGAGGGACGGGGCTGACCGGCGTGTTCCCCGCTCTCGCCAGCGTCGGGGGCAACCTGAGCCTGACCAACAACCCGAACATGCTGACGTTCGATGCGTTCGGGGCCCTGAGCACCGTGACAGGCAACCTGAGCGTGACCAACAACCCGGGGCTGGTGGACCTGCCCGGATTCGGGGCCCTGACGAGCGTGGGGAACGTCACCTTCTCATCCAACGCGGGGCTGGCGGACATCTCCGGCTTCAGCGGAGCCGCGCCGTTGGTGATCTCCGGGGACGTCAACATCAACAGCAACCAGGGCGGCATCACGGTGGCGCCGTCGATGTCGGGCTTCGGGGCGGCGACCAGCGTGGGAGGCGACTTCACCTACCAGTTCACCGGTGCCTGGAGCGACTTCGCGGGCTTCGGGGCGGTGACGAGCATCGGCGGCGCGCTGACGTTCGACACCAACTTCAACCTCGCGGCGGTCTCGGGCCTCGGCTCGCTGACGAGCGTCGGCTCCGACCTGCTCATCGCCACGAACCTCACCCTGAGCAATGTCGGCGGCCTGATGGGCATCGACACCGTGGGGGGCGACTTCACGGTGCAGTGGAACGGCCTGCTCCCCACCTCGGCGGTGAACGCGCTGCGAGACGCCATCGGCACCAGCGACATCGCAGGCACGGTCACCATCCAGGGCAACCTGCCCTGACCCTAAATTAGGCGCCGACGCGCCGACGCAGGGCCTCCTTGTCCGACGGGAACGTCAGCGACGAGTAGACGAGGTAGAAGTTCTCGGGGTCGACGATGCGGCTGTGCAGGAACGCGGCGGCGTCCACCTTGGCGTCGCTGAAGGTGAAGAGGGACACCAGTCGCTTCGTCTGGCCCACGTCGAAGAACCGGTAGTTCGCGACGTCGCGCAGCATGCGCATCTTGTCGTCGTCGAAGGTCTCTCCGCGCACCGCCCGCAGGACCGTGGCGAACTCGCCCTCCGGCACGGCGACCGGTCCCTGGTAGCCGTAGCCGGGGCCCTCGAACCGGTCGGGCTCGTCGAAGCGGTCCCGGCGGTCCCGGCGGGGCTCGGCCCGCCGCGGCTCGTTGACGATGGTCGCGAGACCCACCAGCTCCTGGTCGGTCTGCTTCATGCGACCGAGCAACCGCTGGCTCTTCGCGATGGTGGCCATCAACTCGTCGCGGGCATCACAAGGCGGCAGTTGGGCCGCGAGCTCGCGCATTTGCTTGAGGTTGCGGGACATACGCCGCTGCTGACGCACCGTCTGGCGCTCGAGGTCGTCGAGGTCGATGACAATGGTGTCGCCCTCGAAGGAAGAGCTCCGACGCTCATGGTCGGCGAGAGCGGGAACAGCAGTCAGCATCAGGGACAACAAAACAAACAAGGACATCAGATTGGTACGCATCTCTCACCTCCAATGAGCGCCAGGGCTCTTGGGGTATGAGACGGGCCAACCTCCGGTCTATTCGTCTCGGTTCTGTAAATCGCGAGATCCGACGCCTCCTCCGCGGGGTGCGCCCGCGGGCCGTCTAGATCCGAGGACCGCCGTCCCGCAACAACCCACCCAAGGGCGGCAGAGGCATGCGGGGATCCCAACGCTGGGCGAGCAAGTCCGCCGGAGGCTCGGCGGCCATCGTCGCCGCGAGCTCCTCCAGTTGGTATCGGTCGTAGCGCTTCGCCTCGAGGCAGCACGCCCCGAACCCGATGGCAGCGAGGGCCGCAAACCCATAGGAGACGAGCGGCGGCAAGACGGTGTTGGTGGTGGCAGCATCGAGCGCGCCGGTCACCGCGAACACCAACAGCCAGATCACCGAGGTCGCGGCGAGGCCGTCGTAGGTCGCGGCCAACTTCCAGTACCGGTTGAGCAGCGCGAGGGACGCCTCCCGGCGGGGGTCGTGGCGCAGGTCGGCCCACATCCTCACGTAGAGGAACTTGCTGGCCTTGCCGGAGCCGAAGTAGCCCGTGTAGCGCTCTTGCTGGTCCAGGCCGTGCCCGCGCACGATGGGGTCGAGGCGGGTGTCCACGAAGGCACCTGCGTCCCGCCCGTACCAGGGCGCGCTCGCCTGCTGGAGAGTACGCCGAAGGAAACGCCCCACGCTGAAACAGATGAGGCCGGACACGTAGGCCACGAGCAGCGCCGCAAACGCCACGAAGAAGATGGCGGGATCGGCCGGCACGGTGGTCACGTCCACGCCCACCACCCATCCCACATAGAGGAACGCGAGCAGCGTCACCCCCCCGGAGATGAGGAAGGAGAGATCGAAGACATCGAGGAAGTCCGACAGCTTGCCGAACAGGAGACGCAGCGCTTCACCGATTTCTCGCATCGCGCCGACCGTACCAGGGACCGCTTTGCAGGCGCGCGGCCTCGGGTATCGTCGCCGCATGCGAAGCATTCTCCTCAGCACTCTCCTCGCCCTGCCCCTCCTCGCCGGCTGCCCCTCGGAGGACACCGAGCTGCCGCCGCCGCCCGACTTCGTCGGCGACAGCGACCTGAATCTCTACCTCTTTGGCGCCTTCGACGCCGAGGACCCGGTCGAGATGCAGCAAGGGGTCGAGGCCCTCGACGCCCAGCTCGCCACGGTGGACCTCGTGGGAGACCAGAGCGGCCGGCGCTGGGACGGCGGCGAGTTCCTCACCGAGGACGACCACGGCGGCGCAACCATCTGGGACGGCGCGCAGCCCCTCGACCAGCTCGTGATCACCGTGGCTGGCCAGAGCGTGCACCCGGTCATCGACCACGCCTCCCTCATCCCCATTCCCGACCAGACGCCGTTCGAGTCCAGCTCGTCGGCGGCCTACGACCGCACCCTCATCAGCGACGGCGACTGCTTCGTGGGCCAGACCTGCGATCGCCTCGAGACGATGAACACCGTGCACCGCCAGAACATCCTGGTGAACATCACCTACGACACCCCGAAGTTCTTCCGGTGGGTGGAGCTGTCCGATGGGCGCGACGCCCTGGTGGCGCGGGCCTGGCTCGAGGAGCCCTTCACGGGCGCCAACGGCAACAACACCTTCGAGCAGTTCACGGCGCTGGAGGTGCGCATCGACGACGGCGAGGGCGGCGCCATCGTCTACACCACGATCTGGGGTGACCTGAAGCCGTCGCCCGGAGACCTCGTCTCGGGGAACACCACCGCCAACGGGATCGACGAGGGCTGGGAGAACACCGACGCCTGGCTGACCGCCAACTAAGCTCCAGCCCCCCCTCCGCCCCGAGCCTGTGACCGACACCGCCCGCAGCTGTCCCAACTGCGGGGCTGCCGTCACCTTCGCCCCCGACGTGATCTCCGATCGCTGCGTCTTCTGTGAGTCGGCCCTCATCGCGGGCAGCGCTTCGACGGAGCATGCAGACCGCGTCGCCCCCTTCCTGGTGGACCGCAACGCCGCCGCCGAGCGCCTCACTGCCCACCTCGCGGGGCAGTGGCTCGCTCCCAAGCACGTGCGCGAGACCCGCAGCCCCGAGAAGCTCAAGGGCGTCCTGGTTCCCTTCTGGGTCCACGACGCCGTGGCCCGGTCGCGGTGGGACGCCATGGTGGGCGTGCACTGGTATCGCACCGAGACCTATTGGGTGACGGTGACGCGCGACGGGAAGACGACCCGGGAGCGCCGGACCCGCGTGGTCCAGGAGACCGAGTGGTTCCCCACCGAAGGAACCCACGGGGCCACCTACCGCAACCACCTCGTGTCCGGTAGCCAGGGGATTCCCGAGGGCGAGGCCAACGCCCTGGAGCCCTTCGACCTGGGCGGCGCCCTGCCGTACGCGCCGGAGCTCCTGGCAGGCTGGGTGGCCGAGAGCCCCACCATTCCCCGCGCCCAAGCGGCGTCCGTCGCCCGCACCGAACTCCAGGGGGCGGAGGTGAACGCGGTGCGCGCCTTCCTCCCCGGCGACGTCTCCCGCTCGGTGGACGTGCAGAGCACCATCGATGTGGACCCTGGTCGGCTGGTGCTGCTGCCGGTCTGGGTCGCGACCTACCAGTGGGAGGACGAAGTCCATCGCCTGCTGGTGAACGGGCAGACCGGCGAGCTGGTGGGAGCGGTGCCGAAGGCCTGGGCGAAGATTGCGCTGGTGGTGGTGGCCGGTCTCTTCGCGGCGGCGCTGCTCGTGGCATTCATCCTCGCGTTCGCCGCGGCGGTCCAATGACCGTGCACGCGGTCCAGTGCCGCTCCTGCGGAGGCGCCATCGCCCACGAGACCGGCTCGGTGATGCCCCGCTGTCTGTTCTGCGGACGCGATGCGCTGGAGGAGCGAGACCTCGACGAGGCAGCCAGCCCCGAGGTCTTTCTGCCGTTCGCCACCTCGGAAGCCGAAGCCCGCGCTGCGTTCAAGCAGTGGGCCCGCAGCCGCTTCTGGGCTCCTCGCAGCATCCGGAGGGCGACGGTGAAGCTCTCCCAGCTGTTCCTCCCCGCGTGGATGTGGAGCGGCGAGCTGGAGACCCACTGGGCCGCCCTCATTCCGGCGGCCACGCGGTCCGGCAAGCGCCCCCTGACCGGTCAGGAACGAGGCCACGTCGAGCGCGTGATGGTGCCGAGCAGCCCGACGCTGTCCCAAGGCGAGCTGGCGGAGCTCGCGCCCTTCCCGGCGGGGAACGCGCGCCCCCTCGGGGATGGGGGACCGCCGGGGCCCTACGAGGTCGGACTCCTCACTCGCGAGGTGGCC
>JAGSHC010000325.1 GCA_023954745.1 Deltaproteobacteria bacterium
AGCGGGTCGGTGCCGTGGGTCACCTCGTCGACGTCCAACAGATTGTCGTTGTCGTCGTCCTCGTCGAGACAGTCGAGGATGCCGTCCTCATCGGTGTCTTCGAAGTCCTCGTCCACGACGCCATCACAGTTGTTGTCCTGGCCATCGCACACCTCGTCCAACGTCGAGGCATTCAGGGGGTCGTCGTCGTCGCAGTCGCCGGAGAGGTCGGTGGTGTTGGGCGGCTGCAGGCAGCTCAGGGTCTCCGCGAGAGGGTCTCCGTCCAGGTCTCCGTCCAGGTCGTCGAACCAGCTCGGAGCGCCGCTCAGGTCGGGGTCGTCGTCGTCGACGAGCTCGTCGCAGTCGTTGTCGACCGCGTCGCACACCTCGGCCGCTCCCGGGAACACCGCGGAGTCATCGTCGTCACAGTCTCCCGGCTGCGAGCCGTCCCCGCAGGCGAACCCCGCGCAATAGCCGTCGCCGTCGGTGTCTGCGCCGCAGGTCGTAGGGCTCACCGTGATCGTGGTCGTGTAGTCACCGCTGTTGTCGCTGAACGTGCCGTCGTTGTTCCCCAGGAACAGGAACCAGGGGCCCCCGCTCGTGGGCGCGGCGATGGTGTTCGAACTGAGGATCTCGAAGGATCCCAGCGACGAGGTGCGCGTGCCCACATTCAGCGCGGACAGCGGCGCGGCCGTGGTCTCATCCAGGAGGCTCGGGTCACTGCTCCATGCGCCGACGAGGGCGTAGGCCGTCAGCTCACGAAAGTCGAACGTCGCCCCGTCGGCGGTGGAGCAGTTGGTGTTGCGATCGATGACGCAGCCCGTCGTGGTGAGCGTGGCCGTCATTCCTGGGCACGCCGTGACTCCCGCCACGGTCGCGTCGTGCAGAGCGTCACCGGTGGGATACGCCCAGTCGTTGTAGAGCGAGCTGGTCGCCGGGACTGCGATGGTCTGCGCGAACGCAGAGGGAGCCGCGAGCAGCACGGCGGTGAAGGCGATGAGGAAACGCATGGCACTCCGGGGGTCTCGCACCCTGCCATAGCATCGCGCCTCGGAGTCTCGCACCCTGCCATAGCATCGCGCCTCGGAGTGTCACAGGCGGCGGTACTCCTTCCCGTGCCGGTCACGCGACATCAGCCGGTGGTCGATGAACCCACGCCGGATGGACGCGACGTCGTCGGTCATCGGCTTCAGTCGCCGGTTGATCTCCTTCTCGTCCCACGGTCCCTCGTCGACGAAGTACGTGCGTAGCGCGTGCCGAAGCAGCACCTCGAACTTCTTGCGTTTCATGGGGTGCGCCTTCATGCGCCCGTCCGCGTCGAGGAAGGTGGTCAGCACCTTGCGCTCGTACGGGTCCACCGCGTCGTCGAGGGGAGCCAACTCGCGCAACTCGTCCGTCGACAGGAGGGCGCGTGCGCGCTCCTCCAGCGCGTCCGTGTCCAAGGCATAGAGGTGATAGTGCCCCTGCACCGTCGCGGCCACGAGCCCCGCCTTCGAGAGCTTGCTCAGGTGATGGGAGATGGTGGAGGCCTTCAGTCCCACGACCTCGGCCAACTCCTCGACCGTGTGCGGGCGATGGGCGAGCAGACCGACGATGCGCAGTCGGTTTGCGTCGGCGAGGGACTTGAAGAACGTCAGCAGGATCTCGTCAGTGGACATAGCAACCTCGAATCATTTCGATGAGTGTAGAAATGAATGAGGATTGATCAAGTCATGTGGAGATCTGTCGTGGAGAACGGTGACACCCGAGCGCTATCCTCGCCCGCGACGGCCAAGACGGCCGAGGGCACCACCGCGGGCGGAGACTGGGGACTGCGATGACTTGGGACGACGAGGCGGCGACGTGGGACGGCAACAGCGCGGTGCGCGCCTACGGCGCAGCGGCGCTCCGCTCGCTGGGAGAGGTCCTCGACGGCCGCGGCGCCTCTCTCACAGGCGCGCGGGTGCTCGACTTCGGTTGCGGTACTGGCCTGCTGACAGTGGCGATGGCGGCTGACGCGGAGGGTGTGGTCGGGCTCGACCTCTCGGCGGCCATGGTGGGCGTGCTCGCGGGAAAGGGCGTGAAGAACGTCACGGCCCTGGCGGGCGACATCGACTCGATCCTCCCCCACCCCGCGCTGCCCTCGGGAGGCTTCGACCTCGTGACCTGCTCCTCGGTGTGCGCGTTCCTGCCGGACTACCCCGCCGCCGTGCGCCGGCTCGCGTCGCTCTTGACGCCGGGCGGGCTCTTCGTGCAGTGGGACTGGGAGCTCGACCCTGCTGCGGAGGAACCCATGGGGTTGACGCGCGAGGCGATGGAGGACGCCCTGGGCGCTGCCGGCCTGGGCGACATCGTGGTCGCCGTCGGATTCGAGGAGCCTTTCGAGGGCCATGTCATGGCACCCCTCCTCGCGGTGGGTCAGAGACCAGCCGCCTCCTGAGGCCGCTGCCGCACGACGGCCGAGTCAGCTGTCGAGCACCATGCGGACGTGGTTGACCAGAGCGTCTGGCGAGTAGGGCTTCTGAAGGAGGCGGCGCGCGCTGCCCGAGCGCATGAGGCGTTCGATGGCTGCACCCGAATAGGCGGTCGTGAAGGTGACCTTGAGGTCGGGCAGCAGCTCGGTGGCTCGGGCTGCCAGAGTGACGCCATCGATGTCTGCGGTCATCACCTGGGTGACGAGGAGGTCGAACGCCTGGCCCTGCTCCAGGACGTCCAGGGCCTCTCGCGCTCCCCCCGCCCACAGAACGGAGTAGCCGCGCGCCCCGAGCACATACGCAGTGACCCTGCCCACGTCGGGGTCTTCGTCCACGAACAAGACGCGCTCGGACCCGGCCCCGAGGGTGACCGGCCGGTGGGAGCCTGAGCTCGGGGAGGGGGAGTCGTCC
The DNA here is from genome assembly GCA_023954745.1 of Deltaproteobacteria bacterium. Taxonomy (GTDB): domain Bacteria; phylum Myxococcota_A; class UBA796; order UBA9615; family UBA9615; genus JAGSHC01. The sequence goes on from JAGSHC010000325.1 coordinate 2,844, forward strand.
GTGGCGGGGATGAACACGGTGAACACGGAGCCTTCACCTTGCGCCGAGGTCGCCGTCAGGGTGCCGCCGGACTGCTTGGCGACCCCGTAGGCGGTCGAGAGCCCGAGCCCCGTGCCCTTGCCGCGCTCCTTCGTGGTGAAGAACGGCTCGAAGACGGACTTGAGGGTCGCGTCGTCCATGCCGGTGCCGTTGTCGGCCACGCTCAGCGTCGCGTAGTGCCCCGGGTCGAGGTCGAGGTCGTCGTCCTCGGGGAGCACTTCGACGGACCCCGTCTCGATGCCGATGGTCCCGCCCTCGGGGAGTGCGTCGCGGGCGTTGAGGACCAGGTTCACCAGGACCTGCTCCAGTTGCGCCGGATCCACCATGCCCACGGCGGAGCCCTGGCCGGCCAGTTCGAGTTGGACCGAGCTTCCCAGGGCCTTGCGGAGGAGCGCGACCGAGGTGCGCGCCGTCTCCGAGAGGTCGACGGCGCGCGGGCGAAGGACGGCGCGCCGACTGAACGCGAGCAGCTCCCGAGTCAGGTCCGTGGCCTGGTCGGCGGCGTCGACGACATGGTCGATGAACTCGTGGTCGCCCTGCTCGTCCCGGAGCAGCTCCGCGTATCCGATGATGACCAGGAGCTTGTTGACGAAGTCGTGGGCGAGTCCCGCCGCGAGGGTGCCAATGGCCTCTGTCCTGGACAGAACCTCGAGTCGGGACTCGGTCTTGCGCAGATCCCGCTCGAGGAGCAGCGCGTCGAGAGCCTGCTCCATCCGGTGCGCCGCTCCACCCAGAATGCGTTGGTCTAGCGGGCTGTACACGTGGGGCTCTCCGCAGTGGTGCAGCCCGAGGAGCCATGCGGGGCCTCGCGCCGTGCGAATCGCGACGACCATTTGGGATCGCACCCCAAAGGCGCTCCCGATGTCGGCGGGGACGGACCGTTCCGTGCTGGCGTCGAAGGGCACCGGGTGCTCGGTCGCCAGAGCGTCGGCGAACACGCCCGCGGCTCCCGGGTCCATGGGAACGTCGACCCCGAACGCGAAGACTCCGGGCCAGGCGGGGACGGTGCGCTCCATGGGCACGCCCCAGGACTGCGCCTGGGGGTCACAGGGGGTGAGCAGCCAGGCGCGGTCACAGGAGAGCAGGTCAAGCAACGCATCGAGAGCCGACTCCAGGGTCGACTCCAGTCCGTCCGCGCCACGCAGGGCGACGCCAAACTGCTCCATCGCCCTCAGATAGGCGATCTCTTCAGCGGCGTTCGTCAGCTCGGCGACCTGCTTGTGCAGTTCGTCGGTCCCGTTGCTCATCAATCCCCCTGGGCCCCTCGCCCACCGTCAGTCTCCCGTGGGGTTCTCGTTTCGGTCAAGCCAAAGGGGGTGAAAGGGCATCTCGGGGCGGGCGAAGTCGTTTAGAGTCCGCGCGATGACCCCCGATCCGGCCACGCGCAGCGCCAACCGCTTCGTCGACAGCGACCACCCCGCGGTGATCCGATTCGCTGAGTCCCATCGCCGGGCGACCCCTCGTGAGTCCGCAGTCGCGCTGTACTACGAAGTCCGGGAGATGCTGCGATACAACCCCTGGCGGGTGCGCTTCGAGGCCGGGGACTACACGTCCAGCGGCGTGTTGCTGCGGGACCGAAGCGAGGGAGCCCACTGCATCGACAAGGCTCTGCTGCTCGCCGGGGCCTGCCGCGCCTTGGGGATCCCGAGTCGCATGCACTACGCCAACGTGCGCAACCACATCGGCACCGCCCGCCTCGAAGAGAAGCTGGGTACGGACCTGCTCGTGTATCACGGGTGGGCGGAGCTGTTCCTCGGGGGACGCTGGGTTGGAGCGACGCCGGCGTTCAACTCGGAGCTCTGTCGGCGACTGGGGGTGGCGCCCCTGGAGTTCGATGGGGTGCACGACGCGGTCTTTCAGGCCTACGACGCCACGGGAGCCCGCTTCATGGAGTACATCGCCGACCACGGAGCCCACCCAGGCGTGCCACTCGAGCAGATGGTGGCGGCCTGGAAGGCGCACTATCCCTCGGTGCGCGACGGCGTCTGGCCCGCCCCCTCCGGCACCACCTAGCGAGACACCACGGGAGTCCTCATGAGCGCGCAGTCCTCGATCCTGTCGCCTGTTCCACCGCACGCTTCGTTCCTCTTCGCGGACCTGCGTCACGGAGTCGACGTGCAGACCGCCCTGGCGGAGCTGGCCGCGCTGCCCTCGGCGCCTCACCTGGTGGTGGGCGTGGGGCCTTCGTTCCTGGCTGCCCTGGGCACCTCCATTGATGGCGTGCGCCCCATGCCGCACCTCGATGGGGCGCCAGTGCCCATTCCGTCGACCCCCGACTGCCTCTTCGTGCGGGTCGCGGGGGACGATCCGGGCGAGGTCCTGCACCGTGAGCGTGAGGTCCTTGCGCTTCTTCCCTCCTTCGAGGTCGTCGACCGGGTCTTGGGCTTCGTGCACCGCGACAGCCGCGACCTGTCCGGCTACATCGATGGAACCGAGAACCCCACGGGCGAGGACGCGACCGTGGCCGCCTTCCGGGCAGGGGCGGGTCCGGGGTTGGACGGCTCCGCGGTGGTCGCGGTGCAGCGCTGGCTTCATGACCTGGACGCGCTGGAGCAGATGCCACGCGCCGCGCAGAACGCGATGATCGGCCGGGACCAGGACTCCAACGAAGAGCTCGAGGACGCCCCCGAGAGCGCCCACGTGAAGCGCACGGCCCAGGAGGACTTCGAGCCCGAGGCCTTCGTCGTGCGTCGTTCGATGCCCTGGCGAGACGAGCGCGGCGCGGGGCTCGTGTTCGTGTCCTTCTCCGCCACCCTCGACCCCTTCGAAGCGCAGCTCCGGCGGATGGCGGGGGAGGATGACGGCGTCGTCGACGCGCTCTTCAGCTTCACGCGACCGGTGACGGGAGCGACCTTCTGGTGCCCGCCGGTGAGCGGGTCGAGCTTCGACCTGACCGCGCTGCCTGGCTGAGGGCTTCGCTCAGGAGCCTCCTCGGGACGACTGCGCCAGGCGCAGGGTGAAGCGAGCCCCCCTGGGCTCCCGGTTGGTCAGTTCGACCTCGCCGCCCATGGCCTCCACGAGGCTACGCACGATGAACAGCCCCAGACCGGTGCTGGGCTCGCCGCCCGTGGGCCGCGCGCTGAGGCGGGCGAACTTACTGAAGGCGCGCCCCAGATCCTCCTCGGTGAACCCCGGTCCGTTGTCGAGCACGTCGACTCCCTGGGAACCGCACACCACCTCGACCTCGGTCGCGCCGAACTTGAGAGCGTTCTCCACGAGGTTGATCAGGACACGCGCCAGAGCGTCAGGGTCACAGTCGCACGAGCCGCGCCCCCTCACCTGGAGCCGGGCTCCCTTTTCGGCCGCGGTGATGGCGAGGGAGCGGCACACCTCGCCGGCGACCTCGTGGACCGCGGTGGGTCCGGTACTCATGGGCTTCAGCGTCTCCGCGGCGTGGGCCTCG
>JAGSHC010000413.1 GCA_023954745.1 Deltaproteobacteria bacterium
CCCGGCGACGTCATCGATCACCAGCGCGGGGCGGTCAGCGATCCAGGCGGGAACCGGCATCGCGCCGATGCCGGCGTCGGTGGAGTCGAGGAAGAATCCGCCCTCGGGGTGCCCGGGGTCGTCGACGCGCACGATGGCGTGGTTGAAGTAGGGCTGCGGCGCGCTGGAGAGCACGAAGGCATTCCGCGCATTCACCAAGGTCGGGTGTGCGTCGAGACCGACGGCTCGCATCATCGCGATCATCAGCGCGGTCTTGTCCTTGCAGTCACCGATGCGGTCGACGAAGCACTGCGTCGCCGGGTGGGGAATCCAGCCCGACTCCCCAGGATAGAACCCCAGGTAGTCCCAGCCGTCAGCCACGGCGTCGTGGATGGCGAGGGCTTTGTCGGCGCTCTGCTCCAACCCCGCCGTGAGCTCCTCGGCGTACGCCACCATGGCCTCGTTGGCTTCCAGTTCCGGCTCCCAGACGGTGTCGAGCAGCGCGGCCAGATCCTCCCAGGACGCTTGATTCGACCACCACAACGAGGGGTAGGAGTCGAACGCGTGGGGCATGTCCTTCTCCCACCGACCCGAGAGGAGCGTCTCGAAGTCGAACCGATAGCGGTCGAACTCGCCGACCTCCTCCTTCTCGGGCATCTCCGATGGGGTGAAGAATCGTGTCTCGAACTGCAGCTGCGTGCCCTTCGGCACCTCCACCGTGATGGTGCGGCTCTTGGACGCCGCTCCGCCCTGAAGGAACTCGTGTCCGGCGATGAGTCCCTCGAACCCCGCGTGCGGGCTGTCGATGGTCTGCACCACCCCCTTCAAGGTCCCCGGGCGTCTCCGGTCGAGGTTGAGAGACAGCCCCGCGCGGTCGCTGATGTAGGACGAGGAGGAGGACTGGCTCTTCTTGAAGAGCTCGCTCTCGTCGAAGACGCGGGTCACCCCGTTGCTGATCCATCGCACGTCGAAGTCCGTCACCTCCGTCTCGGTGACGCCTGCTGTGTCGGCGATGCGAAAGAAGGCCGGCATCCGCGACGGGTCGTTCACGACCAGCTCGAACTCCCACCGCCGGGTCCTCGAGCCGTCGGGGAGGTGCTGAATGAGCAGGTCGTTCGTGCGGTACAGCGCCGAGAACTCGCTGTCTTTCATGGGGCGCCACGAGGAGTGGCCGTAGTCGAACAGCCGCTCGGCGACCCACGGGTGCTCCCACCGGATCCGCGGCGTGTCGTCGTCCTTCTTCGCCCCGGTGAGGCCCAGCAGAGCCGTGAGGACGAAGAGCCCTGTGATGGCGCGCATGACACCCCTCCCGGGGGCAGCATACGGGAGGCTACTGGTAGCCCTTCGCCTGCAGCGTGAAGAGGTGGGCGTAGCGTCCGTCGAGGGCCATCAGCTGCTCGTGGGTGCCCTCCTCCACCAGCTCGCCCTTGTGGAGGACGGCGATGTGGTCGGCCATGCGCACGGTGCTGAAGCGGTGGCTGATGAGGATGGCCATCTGCTCTTCGGTGAGGTCCGCGAGCCGCTGGAAGATCTCCGCCTCGGCCTCGGCGTCCATGGCCGCGGTGGGCTCGTCGAGGACCAGAATGTCGGCGGTCTCTCGCATGAGCGCGCGCGACAGGGCCACCTTCTGCCACTGGCCGATGCTCAGCTCACGCCCGTCCTTGAACCAGCGGCCCAGCTGGGTGTCGTAGTCCTTGGGAAGGTCGGCGATGAACGGGGCGGCCATCCCGCGCTCGGCCGCCACCTCGATGGGAGGTCGGTCGTCGATGCGGTCCACATCCCCGACGCCGACGTTCTCGCCCACGGTGAACTGGTAGCGCACGAAGTCCTGGAAGATGACCCCGACCCGGTCCCGCAGCGCGTCGGGGTCCCACTCCTCCAGGGGCCTCCCGTCCAGCGAGATGGTGCCGCTGCTCGGCTCGTACAGGCGCGTCAACAGCTTGATGAGCGTCGTCTTTCCCGACCCGTTGTGTCCCACGAGGGCCAGGCGCGTGCCGGGCTTGAGGTGGAACGTCACGTCGTTGAGGGCGGGGGTCGTGGAGTCCGGGTAGGTGAAGCTGACGTGGTCGAAGCGAATGCCGTCCTTGGGCGCGGGGCCCGTGGTCTCGTCTCCCGACGGCGCTGCCACTTCCTGTTCGAGGAACTCGTAGAGATTGGAGAGATAGAGGTTGTCCTCGTACATGCCGCCGATGGCCTGGAGGATGGCCGAGAAGGCCCCCTGGCCCTGTCGGAAGACCAGCAGGTACATGGTCATGTCGCCCAGCGTGATGCGAGACGCCGCCGCCGAGATGGTCACCCAGGCGTAGGCCCCATACAGCGCGGCCGTGGAGAGCAGCCCCAGGAGGAAGCCCCAGAGACCGCGTCGCATGGTGAGGTCGCGGTCTTCGCCGTACAGCGTCTTGAAGATGTCGCGATATCGCGTCACCAGCTCTTCTCCGAGGCCGAAGAGCTTGACCTCCTTGGCGTAGTCCTCGCGGGCGAGGACCGTCTCCAGATACATCTGCTTCCGGGTCTCCGGCGATCTCCAGCGGAAGAGGCGGAAGGCCTCCCCGGCGAACTTGGTCTCGGCCACGAACGCGGGCACCGCCGCGATGGCCAGGACGAGCACCGCCCAGGGCGAGAACGCCAACAGCAGGGCCCCGTAGGTGATGAGAGAGATGGAGTTCTGGATGAGCCCGAAGGTGCTCCGCACCAGGCTCAGGGGCCGTGAGCTGGCCTCGCGGCGAGCTCGCGTGAGCTTGTCGTAGAACTCGCTGTCCTCGAAGTGGGTGAGCTCGAGCTGCTGGGCCTTGTCGAGGATCATCACGTTGACGCGGTGACCCAACTGGGCGCGCAGCAGCGAGTTCGCCACGGACAGCCCACGCTGGGCCGCGGCCATCGTGATGACCAGCCCCGCCTCGAGCCCCAGCCACCACAGCGCGGGGTCCACCGGTGCGGTGCCGTTGGCGCTCGCCACGACCGCGTCGATGAGCTGCTTGCCCGTCCACGCGATGCCGCCGGGGAGCAGACCCGCGATGAGGGTCAAGCCACCGATGACAAAGGTGAGGGTCTTGCTCGTGGCCCACACCAGCTCGGCGGCGCGGACGGTGTAGGCAAAGACGCCCGTGCTGCGTTGGAGCAGCGACGTGTTGTCTTGGGGAGGGGAGGGGGAGTGGGGGTTCGCCATTGCCGGTCATCCTGATTCGGGGGAGGCGCGAGTCAAGGGCGTACCTGCTCTGACGGAGAGGCCATCCGCCCGGATGGACACCGGGCTCGGACTGGGTGGATGCCGCAAAACGAACGGTCGTGCTTTTTAATGGTGGCGAAAACGAACGGTCGTGCTATTTGTTCGGTGCGGGCCGGACGCTCGCACCAGGAGGCCGACATGAGCGCCAAGGGTGAGCAGACGAGACGCGCCATCGTGAGCCACGCGGTGAACACCGTCGCCCGGGAGGGCTTCTCGGGTCTCTCCATCGGGGTGCTCGCCAGAGAGCTGGGCCTGAGCAAGTCCGGGCTGTTCGCCCACTTCAAGAGCAAGGAGCAACTGCAGCTCACCGTGTTGTCGGCGGCGG
>JAGSHC010000084.1 GCA_023954745.1 Deltaproteobacteria bacterium
CAAGTCGGCGGCGCTCTACGGACTCCAGCAGAACCGCCGCGGAATCCACAACGCCGACAACGTGCTCATCGTCGAGGGGTACTTCGACGTGATGGCCCTCGCCAAGGCCGGCATCGGGTTCGCGGTGGCGCCCTGCGGCACGGCCCTCACGGACCGCCAGCTCGCGGGGATCCGACGCCACACGACCAACGTCACGATGCTGTTCGACGCCGACGAGGCCGGGCGCCGCGCCGCGGTGCGGGTCACAGAGATGTGCCTCGAGCAGGGCCTCTGGCCCCAGCGCCTCCAGGTGACGGGCGGCAAGGACCCCGACGAGTTCATCGTGGAGCACGGGGCGGACGCAATGAAGGCCTTGCTCCTCGAGGCCAAGCCCCTGCTCGACTTCTTCATCGACATGGTCGCCGATGAGCTGCTCGCGAAGAGCATCGACGCCGACGGCGCCATGGAGAAGGTGGCGCCCATGCTCGCCCGACTGGGAGAGGGCAACAGCCGCTACGAGCGGTACGAGCGCCGGGTGATCCAGGCCATCGACATCCACACGGACCCGCGGTCCATCAAGCGGGTGGTAAAGGCGGCGAGCAAGCGCATCGCCACCCAGCCGCGGCGGAGCAGCGTGGAGCTGGGGTCGGGCAAGAAGACCGACCGACCGCGCGGTCCCCAGCGTGCTCCTCAAGGCCCGGGGCCCGACTCCGGCGGCCCCCGAGGCCGCCCCCCCGGCCCCCCGGACCGGAGTGGAGGACCCCCAGGGCCACAGCGAGGCGGCCCACCGCCGGATCGCGGCCAAGGTCCAGGCGGCCCCCGCTTCGACGACTTCGTTCCCCCCGACGACGACTACGGGCCTCCCCCGGACGCCCTCGACGGCATCGACTTCGACGCGCCCGCTCCGAGGTCCGCCCCGCCCCTGCGCCGCCAGCGTGAGCCCGAGCCCACGCCGCCGCAGCTCAAGCTGCTCCGCTTGCTGGTGCAGGACCTCGAGAACGTCGCGCGGGCCGTCACGGACTACGGGGTGGAGGCGTGGCTCGAACAACCCACGGTCCTGCGCATCGTGAAGCGTTTCCTGGAGGCGGCCGAGAGCGGACGCCAGCCCACATCGACCGACCTGCTGTCCGACGTGGAGACTCCGAGCGTGCGGAACGCGGTGGGGGAGGCCCTGGCGTCCGAGGACGCCTGGTACGGCGCGGACATTCTCGAGACTGCGACGCAGGAGTGCCTGCTTCGGCTTCGTCGGGAGTACGTCGCCCGCCGCTACGTGCAGGTGAAGCGGGAATTGGATGCGATGCAGAGGTCGGGGAAGGCGGTCGGAGCCGAGATCCTCGGGCTCACCCAAGAGTCCCTACTCCTCCAGCGAGAGCGGGAAGAACTCGACCAGCACCTCCGCAAGAACTGAGGGTTTTGGCGGGCTCCCGGAGCGGCTCCATCGCGCGTCATCGCTGCCTAGTTTTGTCGAAAGGCAGGACAGGTCCCCTCAGGGGGTGCAGAATAAAAAAGTCGAGGAAATTCGCGGCCAGCACGTTGGGGGACGACGGCTGGATGCATCGACGGTTTGCCTGGACTGGCGCCGTCCGCTGACTTGAGGGGCAAATTGGCACGCAGAAAAACCGCAACGAAGACTGAAGAAGCAACCCCATCGCTCTACGACGACGACATGGGAGCCCGCTCGAAGAGGGGTCTCACCGCCGACCAGCTGCAAGATGCACTGTCGGTCATGTCCGCCGGGGGCATGCCGAAGGACAGCGACGCTGCCCTTCTCAAGGCACGCGAGAAGATGCTCGCTTCGAGCACCGAGGCGATGTTCGACCGGAAGGACGCCCGGGAGGAGACCTACCGGTCCACCGACCCGGTGCGCGCCTACCTCCGCAAGATGGGGACGGTGTCCCTGCTCTCGCGGGACGGTGAGATCGCCATCGCCCGTCGCATCGAGATCGGTGAGGTCCGCACGCGCCGCGCAACGCTGAGCACCGACCTCGGTCGCAAGGCCCTGATCGACATCCTGGCTGCCCCCCCGCGCCCGTCGCGGAAGCACCGGAAGAAGACTCCGGAGGACGCGGCCAACCCGCCCCGTCCCGTCCGCACGACGCCGCTGCCCATGGAACACCCCAAGATTGCGAAGGCGGTGGGTCTCCTGGACCGGTTGGTGGAGCTCGAGGTCGAGTTCGATGGTCTCGAGAGCACCGAGCGGCCCGAGGACCAGGAAGGGCTCGAGGCCCACCTCGCGAACTACGACGACCTGCACGAGCGTTCCTACAACCTGCTGACGGACTTCGGGCTCGACCGGAAGATCTTCATCCAGGTGGTCGAGGTGCTCCGTCAGGTGGCCGAGGACTACTACGCCGCCCAGCGCGACATGTACGGCATCGCACGCAAGCAGGGGCGCAGCCTCGAGGAGCTGCGGGCCGACGTCGAGCGACTCAGCTCGAAGTCCAAGAAGAAGGGCACCAACGCAGCCCTCATGGAGGACGTCCGCGCCGTCTCGGCGGCCCTCGAGGCTTGCGACGAGCGACGCGTGGACGCCTGCAAGCGGGTCGGGGTGTCAGCCCAGCGACTCGAGGTGCTCTGGCGGCGCATCCGCGGCGGCGAGTCGGCCACCGGTCAGGCCAAGAAGGAGCTCATCGAAGCCAACCTTCGCCTCGTGGTGTCGATCGCGAAGAAGTACACGAACCGGGGCCTCGCCCTGCTCGACCTCGTGCAGGAGGGCAACATCGGCCTCATGCGTGCGGTGGACAAGTTCGAGTACCGGCGCGGCTACAAGTTCAGCACCTACGCCACCTGGTGGATTCGTCAGGCGGTCACCCGCGCCATCGCGGACCAGGCACGCACCATCCGGATCCCGGTCCACATGATCGAGACGATCAACAAGCTGGTGCGCACCTCGCGGGAGATGACCCAGGAGCTCGGCCGTGACCCCACGCCCGAAGAGCTCGCCATCCGCCTCGAGATGCCCGAGGAGAAGGTCCACAAGATCCAGGAGATGAGCAAGCAGCCCATCTCGCTGGAGACGCCCATCGGTGAAGACGCGGACAGCCACCTCGGTGACTTCATCGAGGACAAGAAGGCCGAGTCCCCGGCGGATGCCTGCGTCGCGGCGAACCTCAGCGACACCACCCAGCGCGTGCTGGCGACCTTGACTCCCCGTGAGGAGAAGGTGCTGCGGCTGCGCTTCGGTATCGGCGAGAACACCGACCACACCCTCGAGGAGGTCGGACGCGACTTCGAAGTGACTCGCGAGCGCGTGCGTCAGATCGAGGCACAGGCGCTGCGGAAGCTCCGGCACCCGTCGCGGCGAAAGCGGCTCCAGTCCTTCGTGGACTCTTAGGCCACCTTCGCGCCGGCCCCCGTCGGGGGGTCAGGCCTCCTCGGACTCCTCGTCGTCGGCGCCCTCGGTCTTGGGGGCGGCGCCGACAAGCACACGCTTGCAGCCCAGGCAGCGGTGGATTCCGTCGCCGTTGCGGGCCTCGTTGACCCAGCGAGCCGGGGCTTCGGTGCGGCACATGGTGCACATGACTCCGTCGGTGAACGTCGCCCCGCGATGGTGGCGATTGCCTCGGTTCTCGTATCCGATGAGGTAGGCCTTGGCGGCCTCCGCTCCGATGGTCGGCTTCACCTCGCCGATGGCAGCCTCCAGCTCCGCGATGCGGCCGGTGATGACCGCCTGGCGGGGGTCCCACGTGGCCTTGTCCGCGTCGAGCCCGGCCTGGGCGCCGTCGATGGCTGACGTCGCGGACGCGAGTCGCTCGGTGAGTCCGTCCACCTCCTCCATCACCTCGAGGACGTCCCCCTCGAGGGTGTCGATCTGCTCACCGAGCTTGGCGATCTCTCGCTCCGTGGCGGCGATCTGCTCGTTGGTGGAGAGAGACTCCATACGCTTGTGCGCTCGGGCCTGGCGTCGCTCGACCTCCTCGAGCTCCCGCTCTGCGTCCCGCTGCTTCGCCTCCTGGGTCTGCAGCTCGGAGGCGATGGCGTCCCGGGCCTCACTCGCCGCGGCGATGTCCCCTCGGCGCGTCTCCAGTGCTTGGGGGGTCTCGACCTGCTCGGCCTGCAAGGCGAGCAGCTCCTGGTCCAGGGCGTCGAGCTGAATGAGGCGGGCAATGTCTTCGGTAAACGGTCCGGGCATCCGCAGAGGGTACCCTCGGCACATGCTCTCCGTGATCCCCCTGTCGTGTGAGTGCGGCGCCGTCACCGGTCGAATCACCGCCGCAGACCACATCCACCGCAACATCTGTCACTGCAAAGGCTGCCAGGCCTACTCGCGGTGGCTGCGCCGTCCCGAGCTACTGGACGACGCCGGAGGGACCGACCTGTTGCAGATCACTCCCTCTCAGCTACAGATCGACCAGGGCGAGGACCAGCTGAGAGCGGTCCGACAAACCCCGAAGGGCGCCGTCCGCTGGTACACGGACTGCTGCCGCACGCCGGTGGCCAACTCCCTCGACGCTGCCTGGGTTCCCTGGCTCGCCCTGTCGCACGGCTTCGTGGATTCCGTGCAGGTCGGGGACACCCGCGCCCCAGAGTTGGCTCCCACCCGCTGGATCATCCACACCCGAGCCGCGCTGCGGCCCGTCGAGGGCGGCCACCCCACGGGTCCCGCCTCCTTGGTGTTCAGCACCCTCGCGAGCACCCTCGTCGACACGATCAAGGGCCGCGCGACCCCACACCCCTTCTTCGACGGCAAGCAGCTGCGTCGGGAGCCCCAGCTCCTCGGTCCCGGAGAGCGCGAAGCCATCGGACTCGGAGACGCGCCGGCGCCCCCCGTCGTACGACGCAAGCCAGCCTTCGGCTGCGGCTGACCAGACAGCGCCGCGCCCTGCCCGATCGGCGGGCTCGGCCGACCCATCCTGACGCTACGTTCCCCCTCGGCAGTTCCTTCCGCCCCCCGGAGATCTTCATGAGCAAGCCCCACCTCGTCTCCTTCGACCTGTGCCCCTTCGTGCAGCGCTCCACCATCACCCTTCAGGAGAAGGGCGTGGAGTACGACATCCGATACGTCGACCTGGCCAACAAGCCCGACTGGTTCCTCGCCATGAATCCGCTGGGCAAGGTGCCGGTGCTCAAGGTCGGAGAGACGGTCGTCTTCGAGTCCGCCGTGATCAACGAGTACCTGGACGAGGTCTACGGACCGCAGCTGCACCCGGCGGACCCGCTCCAGAAGGCAATGCACCGCTCCTGGATCGAGGTCACGGAGCAGCTGGGTGGGCCCGGCTACATGTTGATGGTGGCCGAGACCGAGGAGGCGGCCCGTGCCGCGGCCGGCAAGGCGCGCCCCACCCTGGAGATGTTCGAGGAGAAGATTGAGGGCCCGTTCTTCGCCGGTGAGGAGTTCAGCCTCGTCGACGGCGCAGCTGCGCCGTTCCTGCAGCGCCTGTGGTGGTCCGAGGAGGTGCGGCCCGACCTCGGCATGTTCGATGGCCTGCCCAAGGTCACCGCCTGGACGAGGCAGCTCCTCGCTCGCCCCAGCGTGCAGGCGTCGACCATCCCGGAGATCCACGACCGCTTCCTGCGCTACCTCAAGGGTGATCGCACGGAGAGCATGCAGGTGGGCCCCACATGGCTCGGAGCGCAGATCGCAGCCTGAGCACGTCGGCGGAGGTCAGGGCTCGGCGGTGTCCAGTTCGGCCATGAACTCCATCAGCCATTGCACGAAGGCACGCACCCGCGGCACCCGGTGTCGGCCGCTCGGCACCAGCGCGTAGAGCGTCATCGCGCCCATGGACCACTCCGGCAAGACCGGCTGCAGGAGACCGTCGGCGAAGGGCCGGTGGATCATGTGCTCGCCGACGAGGCCAATCCCCAGCCCCGCCACCAGGGCCTCCGCCAGGGCGTAGCTGTTGTCTGACTCCAGCCTCCCTCCCACCGGCACCCGCACCTCCGACCCGTCGTCGTGGGTGAGGAGCCAGGTGTCTTGGGGACGGTCGCTGATGAACCGAAGACACTCGTGCTCCGTGAGCTCCTGGGGGGTGCGCGGAATCCCTCGCGCAGCCAGGTAGTCCGGTGTCGCCGCAAGCCGAGGACGCACGCGAGCGAGGCGACGCACCACGTGACTGCTGTCCGGCGGCGGGCCGATGTGCACGGCAACGTCCCAGCCGCCGCCCACGAGGTCGACGGGCTGATCCGAGAAGCTGAGCTGCAGTCCCACGTCGGGGTGCCGAGCCAGGAGCTCCTTGATGCGCGCCATCAGATCAAAGGAGCGCGTCACCGTGGGCAACACCGCCCGCACGACGCCCCGAGGTTCGCCCGGACGCGCCCGGACATCGTCCTCGGCGTCATCGATCTGCGCGAGGATGGCTCGCGCCCTCGGATAGAGGCGGCGCCCCTCCTCCGTCAGGTGCTGCGACCGGGTCGTGCGCTGCAACAGCTTGGCGCCGAGATCCGCTTCGAGCCGCCGAAGACGCCGGCTCACGAGGGTCGGCGAGAGCCCCAGCACCCGACCAGCGGCCGTGAGGCTGCCGGAGTCCACCACCCGCACGAACACGCGCAATCCATCGATGCTCTCGAGCGCCATGAGGCGATTCTATCCAAATCAGACAAAGTAATTGCCTGATTCAACCTCTACTCGTGCATGAATTCGCGCTCTAGCTTCTTCGTGTCGCGGGGATGCCCCCCGCCACTTCGCAGGAGCCCCTCATGAACAGCATCACCGCCACCCGCAACATCCCCGCCAACGCCGCCACCGTCTGGGCGCTCGTCTCCGACGTCACCACCGTCCAGGCCTTCCATCCCCGCGTACAGACCGTCGACCTGCTCTCTGACGCCGCCACGGGCCTCGGCGCGACGCGACGGTGCAACTTCTACGACGGCACCTCGGTCGTCGAGGTCGTCGACTCCATCGAAGAAGGGCGCAGGGTGCACCTCACCCTGTCGGAGTACGACGTGCCGATGAAGAGCTTCGAGGCCGCCATCACCCTGAAGCCCCTCACGGGTGGGCAGACGCAGGTCTCGATGATCCTCACCTACTCGATGAAGTTCGGGGTGCTGGGCAAGCTCATGGACGTCGCCATGGTGCGCGGCCAGATGAGCAAGCTGATGAACGAGGTGCTCGCCGGGATGGCGCACCACCTCCGCACCGGAGAGACGGTGGGAGAGAACACGGCGATGGCCGCGTAGTAAGAGTCCGCCCCGCCCGACGGCCTCCCACTGATTGGGTGGCCGTCGGGCGGGGGCTCTGGACGCCGGCCGTCTAGGGGTTGGCGCCGTCGTTGATCCAGGCCTCGACCATGCCGAGCGCCGTCGCGTCCAGCGGCGTGCCGCCGAGGGGCATCTGACCGCCGCTGCCGCCCACCGCGTCCTGGGTGCCGTTGATCTTGTTCCAGAGGTAGCTGCCTGCCGGGTCACCCGGCTCGATGCGGTTCATGCCGGGGTTCTCGAAGGAGTCGACCCCCACGAGCACGCCGTAGGCGGTGGCTTCGTCGCCATTGAAGGCGAAGCCTGTGGAGTGAGCCGCGCCCGCATGGCAAGAGCAGTTCGCCGCGATGACCGTAGTGAAGACGTTGGAGAACTCTCCGCCCGTGGCGGAGTCGTCGTCGTCCGCCGCGTCGTCGTCGTCCGCCGCGTCGTCATCGTCCGCCGCGTCGTCGTCGTCCGCTGCGTCGTCATCGTCTCCGGTGATCTCCTGGGAGGCGCCTGCGTCGATCCACTCACGGACAGCCGTGATCCTGTCCGCGTCCAGGTACGGCCCGTTGTCGGGCATCTGCCCGCCGGAGCCGCCCACGTCGATGTGCGTTCCCTCGAGCTTGTGGACGAGGTAGCTGGCCTCGGAGTCGCCGGGCTCGATGCGATTGAGGCCGGGGGCCTCGGCGGCCGGGTGGCCCACCAGGGTGGCGTAGGCCGCGTCGGCGTCTCCCAGATCATTCATGGGATCGGCAGCTGGAAACCCGCTCCCCGAGGTGTGGCAGGGGCTGCACTCCGCGGCGAGCAGCGCACTCACGAACCCCCAGTCCGGCGCTGGATCGCCGGGGTCGTCCGTCGAAGGACAGCCCGTCAGGGCAAGGGACAGCAGGGCGACGACAGACAACGAAAACAGGGTGTGATGCACGGATTCCCTCCACGGCCTTGATCAGGCCACGTTCATCGTGCGGGAGGACCCTGCCATGACGCAAGGGGGTGCCTGATGCCCGGTCTGCGGCCAGGGCCATCGGGCGCGAGCGCTAGAGGCTCCCAAGGGCGTTGAGCACGGCGCTCGTGTCGTCGACGATGGCGAAGGTCATGTCCGGATTCAGCAGGCTCAAGGAAGGAATCCCGGGTGGATTCACCAAGCTCACCACCTGCGCGCTCGCGTCGGGCACCACCATCACCCCCGGGGTGGGGTACTCGGAGTACCAGTCCTGCACGTCGGAACTGTTGGCGGGGCTGCCGAAGGAGTCCTCGTAGATCGCCGTGACCCAGATCGCGTCGCCATTCCAGATCGCCTGGCGCGCCGCCGTGCTCCCCCAGCCGTTGTTGGCGCCGTCCAGCCACTCCGCGAGCTGGTGGCAGGGGCCGCACCACACGGCGGAGACATCGAGGACCACGGGGACTCCCCCTCCAGCGAGATCATAGAAGTCGACGGTGTCCCCGAACTGGTCCTGCACGATCCAACGCGGGAACTGCGTGCCCACCGACGCCCCGAAGCTCCAGCCGGGGTTGCCCATGGAGCCCTTGTTGGGGTTGTAGGGCCACCCGCCCTCGTAGATCACCGAGTTCGCGTTCGTCGGGTTGGTGCCTTCCTCCACCTCCCAGCCGTCTTCGTAGCCGTCGCCGTCGCTGTCGACGTCGTTGGGGTCCGTTCCGAGCTGGGCCTCCTGGGCGTCCGTCAGGCCATCGCCGTCGCTGTCAGTGTCCAGGGGCGGCGTTGCGCCGTCGTCGTCGTCGTCGTCGTCGTCGTCGTCGTCCCCCACATCGTCGTCGTTGGCCACGTCGTCATCGTCGACCACGTCGTCGTCGTTGGAGGAGTCATCGTCGTCGCCGCCACCACCACGCCCGCCGCGGGACACGAGCGTGTAGCAGCCCGACAGCGCGAGGCAGAGGACGAGGAAGAGCACGAACGACAGCGACCGCGGCTGCATGGCAGACCCCCAGCAAGAGACGAGGACCGAACCTACGAAACCCCCGGCGCTCTGAGGACTCAATCCGGTGTCTACACAAGTCCTCGATATCGCCGCCACGGGTGGCGATCTCTGAAGACTGGCGGTGGGTCCGCCTCGGGTACATTGCTGGGACCGGGGGTCTGGGCGACCTCAGTGAGGAAGCAATGCAGCAACGACGACACAGCACCCCCCGAGTGGTCTTCGTGCAGCCCCACCAGGAGATCAACATCCACCCGGTGCCGCGCAAGCGCACCAAGGTGCTCGGGCGCTACCTGTCCCTCGGCATCGCCTCCCTCGCCAGCTACCTGCGGCACAACGGCTACCCCGACGTGCACGCCATCGACACGGCGTCGCCGCTCCTCAGCTACGAGCAGTTCGAAGCGAAGATCCGAACCCTGCGGCCCGACATCGTCGCCATCACGAGCACGACCATCGACTTTCCCGAGTGCGTGGCCCTCTCCCGCATCGTCAAGAAGGTCGACCCCGACACGCCCATCATCGTCGGCGGCTTCCAGATGAACGTCTATCCCTCGGCGTCCATGGAGCAGGAGACCATCGATGTGGGGGTGGTCGGCGACGGCGAAGAGGTCTTCCTCGAGCTCGTCCAGGCATATGCCGCGGGGCGCTCCTTCGACGGGATCCCGGGGACCTGGACTCGCATCAACGGTGTGCCGACAGCCGCCGCGCCCCGTGACCCGCCGGACGACCTCGATGCGCTGCCCTGGCCGGCGCGTGAGCTCTTCCCGGTGCACCTCTATCGCGCGATCACCATCCAGCGGCCCTTCGCGACCATGACGACGGTGCGCGGCTGCCCCTACAGCTGCAAGTACTGCGGACAGGTGGGGGAGCGGCAGTCGTTCCGCATGCGCAGCGCCGAGTCCGTGGCTGAAGAGATCAAGTGGCTGGTCTCCATCGGATACAAGGAGCTGATCTTCTTCGACGAGACCTTCACGGTGCATCGAGCGCGGACCCGCGAGCTCTGCGAGCGCCTCATCGCCATGGGCAGCCCCATTCCATGGACCTGCCGCACCCGCGTCGATCTCGTGGATGATGAGCTCCTCCGGATCATGCGCAAGGCCGGCTGCAAGCGACTGCAGATGGGCATCGAGAGCGGCAGCCCCGCCGTGCTCAAGCGCATGGACCGTCGCGTGGACCTCAAGCAGGTGGAGCAGGCCTTCAACTACGCGGCGTCCATCGGCTTCGAGACCCGCGGCTACTTCATGCTCGGCTATCTCCAGGAGACCCAGCAGGAGACAGACGACACCATCGACCTGGCGTGCCGCATGCCGCTGGACTGGGCGTCCTTCTCCCGCACCCTCGGACTGCCGGGCACGCCGCTGTACGAGGAGATGATTCGCACGGGCATCATCGATGGCGACTTCTGGCTCAAGTACACGCGCCTTCAGTTCGGCGACGACATGCCGTACATCAAGGATGAAGCGTGGCTTCGAGACGCTCAGCGCCGCGCGTACCGTCGCTTCTACGGGCGGCCGCGCGTACTGGCTGGCAAGCTCAAGGACATGACCTCGCTGCATCGGCTGCGGGAGTACGTCCAGGGAGCCCAGTTGTTCATGTCGATCCAGACCGAGGCCAACCGCAACGTGCCGAAGACGCTTTGGAAGCGCAGCACGTTCCAGCGAGACCTCGCCCTCGATGAGATCACGGTGACCCCCAACGTCCCCAGCACCGGCGGCTTCGAAGCGTTCATGGGGTGAGAGAGCCGCTCCCGAGAGAGCGAACCTGGCTGGTCGCGCTCCTCCTTGTCCAAGCCCTGTTCTTCCTCGCCCTTCCGATGCTGGGCTCGGCCCATGCGTGGACGGTGCTGTCGAGCTTCTCGACGGAGATCGCCGCCGACATGCTCGGCGCTGGCGAGCACCCCCTGGATGGATACGACGGACTCGCCGCGGGACCTCTCGTGTGGGCCACCGCGCAGGTTCCATGGCTGGCCCTGCTGGGTCGCATTGGCCTCGTTCAGGTCCTCGGGGGGCTGACCCTCGCCCTCGGGGCCACGTTCGCCTCGTGGCTGTGCGCCAGGGAGCTCCTGGGCGTCCGCGCAGCGTTCGTCGTGGCTGCCCTGGTGGCGTTCCCTCCTCCCAACACCTGGGTGCACTCCCACTACGGCGCCTACCACGTCATCCCCCTGCTGACGGCGCCCCTGGGGTTCTGGATGCTGCTGCGGGGCCGAAGCGTGGGGGCCTGGGTGGCGGGGGTCGCGGTCCTCGGCTCCTCGGTGGCCTGGTCCTTCGGCGCCATCGCCGTGGCGGCGCCGCTCACCATCGGCTGGGCCTGGGGACGCCTCAGGGCGGGGGAGGGCCGCCGCGCGGCAGCCGCCGTGCTCTTCGGTGGAGCCATCGCCACCTTGCCCCTGCTGGTGAAGCTGGGCCTGCACGAGCACTACGGAGGCATGCTCCCGCCCGACGGCGACGTCGCCCGCGCCACCAAGCCCTTTGTGCTCAACATCGAGCGCACGATGGCCTGGCCCAAGGAGCTGCTGCACATGATCTTCGTGCGGTTTCCCTACGGGCTGCACTTTGGGCTCCATCGACTGCCCGGGGCGGGGCCGATCTACGCCGCCATCGTGGGCGCCGCCTGGGTGATCGCGCTGCGGGATCGGCGCCTCGGGGCCTGGCTCGCCGTCCCGCCCACGGTGGTCGCGGTGGGGTTCTTCACGGGCTGGTTCGTGTTCTGGCCCGGCGACGCCGTGCCCTTCGAGAGAGACGCGAGACACATCGTCGGCCTGGGCCACGCCCTGGCTCTGTGCGTGGGGGGCGCGTTCGTCGCCATCCGCTCGCGTCCGAGTCTGGCCCCCGTGGGCGACGCCGCGGTGGCGGTCCTGGTCCTCGTGGGCGTCGCGAGCCAGGTGCTGGCGATGCAGGCCGCGTGGGCCGAGGGAGGGCGCCCGGACCTCCGCACCCCCTACCGCCTCGAGAGCCGCTACGTGTCCGGCTTCTTCCGCGGCCCACACTTCGTGACGGACCCCGCCCGAGGAGCGGCTTCCTGCGAAGCCCTGGACGCTCCCCTCGAGGCGGACTGCCAGCGTGGGGTGGCCATGGCCCTGGGGGTGAACACGGCGGAGCCAGAGCTCCTGCGGAGCCGCTGCGAGGCCCTGGACGCTGCCGCCGAGCCTGACCTCACCTCCTCCTGCTGGGTGGGGCGTGGCTGGGGCGTCGGCATGAGCAACTGGCGGCGCCCGGTCCGAGCGAGCGCTGCCTGCGGCGCCATCGTCGGAGCCAGCGCGCAGGAGGTGACCTGGTGCCGTGAGGGAGTGGGTTGGGGGACGGCTCAGGACTTCGCCGACCGACCCGAGGCCATGCGGAGCTGGGTCACGGAGATGCCGGTGCCCGAGCGCCGTGCCATTGCCACGGGCGTGGGTCTCTACGCGGGCATGGTCGCTGCGACGGAGGAGTACGCGGCGCGGGTGTGCCGCCGCCTCGTCCCCGAGGCGCAGATGGCGAGGTGTCTCACCGGCGTCTCGCGGAACGAAGGATTCATGGAGCCTCTGAGGTGACTGAGCGGGTGGCGCCATGAGCGGGCTGCGGTCCGTGGCGGACTCGGCGCGGGTTCAGACCGCTCTGGCCGTCGGCCTCATGAGCATCGTCGCGGGCCCCTTCGTGCTGGGCCGCGGCGTCGACGTGCCCGACGACTTCCTCTACGCCGTCTTGCCCACCTGGGAGTCGGTGCGCTGGGCCGTGCTCCACGGAGAGAACCCCTTCTTCATGCCGGGGCGCATGGGGGGGGCTGCGCTGTTCACCGAAGCCAACGAGATGGGTCCGCTCTACCCGTCCATGTGGCTGTCGTGGCTGATGCCGGTGCGCTTCGCGCTGCCGCTGGCCTACGTGCTCCACCTCGTGGGGGCGGTGCTCAGTGGGCGTTGGCTGGCCCGAACCCTGTGCGCGAGCGCGGCGGCAGCGACTGCGGCTGGCCTCGTGTACGCCTGCGGGCCCTTCGGACTGACCCTGTTCATCGAGGCGCCGGCGGACTTCTGGCCCATCTTCGCGGGCTTCCCCGCAGTCCTCGCGGCTCACCGACGCATGGAGTTTGCCGAGGAGACGAGGGAGCGCCTGAGATGGGCCGTCGTGGCCGGAGTGATCCTCGCAGCGATGCTCACCGGGGGACACATCCGGCACGCCGGCGCGACCTGCGGAGCCCTGGGACTCTGGTTCCTCCTGCGTTGGCGCACCCTGCCCTGGGCGGTGCTGGTCAGCGTCCTCGGAGTCGCCGGCGGCGCCAACGCCATCGCCCCCGCCCTCCTCGAGTACCTGGCGTCGCGGGGGGAGCAAGCCCAGGTGGCGGCCATGGCCATCCCCCCCACCCAGACCCTGGGCTGGTCCTTTGCAGCTTCGTGGATCGCGCCGAAGCCCTTCGTCACCGCCCGGGAGTTCGGGCTCGGTGCAGTGCTCGGGGTCGCGTTCGCCTTTGCCTTCGCGCGGAGAGGCGGGCCGGAGAGGGACCATCCCCCGACGGGAGCGACGCTGGGAGCGAAGGACCCCACCGCGTCCCTGGGCACCTATGTGGCGCTGCTCCTCCTCACCGCGGCGGGACTGCCCGGGGCCCGGGTGCTGCTGAGCCCTCTCACGGTGCTCGCCCACCCGGTCCTCATCATCTACTACGCCCTCGCGATGGCTCCGGCCGCGGCCCTCGGCGCCCTGGGCCTCGACCGGCTCGTGCACCTGCGCCAAGGCGGATCCCTGGGCGCGCTTCGCGGGCTCCCCGGCGCCCTCCTCGGGTTGATGCTGCTCGCGGTCGTCGTCCGATTCACTCCTCTCGGTTGGGTCACGTTCGGCTCGTCCTACGAGTG
This sequence comes from Deltaproteobacteria bacterium, assembly GCA_023954745.1. Lineage (GTDB taxonomy): Bacteria > Myxococcota_A > UBA796 > UBA9615 > UBA9615 > JAGSHC01. The sequence continues at coordinate 13,855 of JAGSHC010000084.1, forward strand.
GGGCCAGTGGGTGGCGGTGGTGGTGCAGGCCACGCTGGTGATCGCTCTGGCGGTGCTCGCTCTTCGCCGGCTTGCGGAACCTGAGAGGCGCATGGGGGCGCTGCTCCTCCTCCTCGTGGTCGACCTCGCTGCCCTGGGAGTCCGCACCCACGTGGCGATCCCGTCGCAGCCCCTCCAGCTCGCGGCGCGGGCCGACGTGCCCGAGCAACAGCTGCTCGCAGCCGGCTCGTTGCACGCAGGAGAGCTGGCCGCGCTCCTGGAGGACGGTCTCGAGCCGGCGCCGTCTCTCGCCGACACCTTCGGGGACCCGGAGCTGGGCTTCGACGATGTCGCTCAGGGGGGTGAAGTGGAGGACCTTCTCGCCGAGGCGCCGTTGGTACAGGAGCGGCTGCTCGATCGGCGCTGGCCGCTGCATCTCGCGAGCCGGCATGGCTGGAGGAGCCTGTCGGGCCGCACGAAGTTGGCGCCCCCCCGCAGCGCATCGATGCTGCTCCCCCTCGCCCGCACCCTCACCGGGGTGCCGCCTTTCGAGACCGCGGGGGGCGAGCCGGGCGACCCCTGGGATGAGACTGCGGTGCGGCGGCGGGCGGACCGAGCCTTCGCGCCCGGGGGGCTCGGGGAACGCACTCTGGCGCTCCATGGAGTGCCCGTCGCGGTCGACGAGACCGGCGGCGTGTGGCGGGTGCAAGGACTGATGCCTCGCTGCTACTCGCCCGGCTCGGTGGAGGTCGTCGCGGAGACCGAGAAGCGAGTGCGTGCGCTGCTGAGCGCGGCGCCGTCCCCTGCGCGGCCGGCGCTCATCGAGGGACCGCTGGACGCACGCGAGGGGGGCGGGGCACAGGACGGGCTGACCGTCGCTTCAGTCGCCTGCGGCGACGACCCCTTTGAGGTCACGGTCCAGGCGGCGGGTCCTGCGGTGGTGGTCATGAACGAGCGCCTGCACCCGGGGTGGGAGGTGCACGATGAGCGAGGCCCCTTGGAGACCTTCGCCGTGAACCAGGTCCACACGGGAGTGCTCGTGGAGGCGGGGACCCACCAGCTGAGGTGGCGGTTCGTCCCTCCAGGTCTGCGCGGGGGTCTGATGGCCTCGTTCCTGGCGCTGATGGCGGCCTTCGGCTTGCTCCTGGCGACTCGTCAGCGTCCTCGCACCGTGGCGGCGTCTGCGCGATAGGCCATGGAGTCCTCCAGCCCCGCCACACACACGGCCTGCAGGTCGCCATCCCAGGCATCGCAAAGGCCGGTCATGTACGACCAGGCGCTGTAGGTGCGCCCGATGTGAGTCGCCGCCCCCCGGGCGATGTCCGCCTGCACCTCCTCCGGAAAGTCGCGGAGCGCGCGCATCAAGCGGGTCGGCTGGTTGTGCAGGTGGTCTCCGAGGGGAAAGCCCACCCCCCTCCAGCAGGCAGCCCGGTCGATCGCCTCCGGTAGGTCCGCGCAGAGAGCCGTCTCGGGGGCCGCCGCCACCAGGCCTCCCTCCCCGCTGGACTGGAGCGCCCAGCCCAGGCCGCGAAGGCACTCGGCCCGCCAGGGAGCATCCAGTCCGAGGCAGTCGTTTGCGGGGTCGACGCTGCCCTCCTCCATGTTCATCTGAGCGAAGCCGAGAGACCAGAGCACGCCACGGACACACTCCGCGCCGGCCCCGTAGGGCGCGCAGAAGATGGCCGCCCGCTCGGGCGCCTGGGCAGCGTCCAGCGGCTGCCCCTGGTCCCCAACCGCCGACGGACCCACGATGTGCGGGCCCATATAGACCCCGTGCACGTCATGACAGACGCCTCGCACCACGCTGCGGAGTCCCGGCTGGGCCTCGTCGTCGATGGCTCCGATCACGCCGATGGCGCCGGCCCCAATCACCCAGGCAACCCCTACGCCCGCGACCCAGACCGTCGGTCCTGGAAGAGCCCGCTCTCCGCGCGGCCGCTCTCCACTCCGCTCGGTCAGCAGACTCCCCAGGAGCACCGCGCCACTGAGGCCCATCACCGTGGCCCAGGGGATGAGGGTCGCGTGCCCCAGCTCCCTGACGTTGCTCAGGTACCAGGGCAGCACCGCCACGTTCATGTCCGAGAGCAGCCAGGCGAGACCGTAGAACGCACCCATCAAGGCGGGTACCACCGCGGGGCTGACGGTCCCGGAGTCCAGGGGCGCGGAGCTGGGCAGGAGGCCACCCAGCAGCGCCCGAAGCGACGGCGCGACCCGCACCATCAGCAACAGCCACCCTCCGAACAGGCCAAACGTCACCCCGCTGGCCAGCGTCATGGAGAACACTGTTCCGGGGGGGTGCCCCAGGACGTCCTGGAAGTGCAGCCCCCAGCTGAAGCCGTTGTCGAACACCAGCTCCGCGAGCTTGCGGGGGTTGATGCCCGCCGCGAGCAGCTCCGCTGGCACCTTCGTCCCACCCTCGTCGGCGATGGCCACGCCATAGGGGCGATGCAGTAGGACCTTGAGCCACAGCGGAGACGACCCCAGCAGGGTCCCCGCCCCGTAGACCGCGCCCCCCCATGCGCCCCATCGATGGCGCAGCAGCGCATAGCCGAGCAGCCAGAAGGCCCCGAAGAAGATGAGGGTTCCGAAGCAGTTGAAGATCGCCACGCCGCTCAGGAGCCCGAAGGCGAACGCGCCGCCTCGCCCTCCCCCAGACGGGCGCCAGATGAGGGCGCTCAAGACCCCCGCCACCGCGAACTCGAAGGCGAGCTCGGTGTAGTGCCAGTTCCCCATGATCGTGGAGGCGAGGAACGTCGTTGGCATCGGCAGGGCGAGGGTCAGGCCTCCCACGACCGCCGTGATGCGCCCGAAGGCGCGGTCCAGAAACCACCAGCCGAGCAAGACGGTCAGCAGCGACCACAGGCCCGCCACCAGCTTCACCGCGAAGCCGGTGCCACCCAGGAGCGCGAAGACGGGCGCGCCGACCAGAGCAGAGACGAACATGCCGCCCAGCACCCCGTCGTAGGTGTCGAAGGGCGAGTAGGCGAAGCCCGCCAGGATGTCCTGGCTCATGGCGCCGCTGACGCAGTCGAACGTCACGGTGGCCTGGGGGTTGTTGGACAGCACGACCGCCCAGAAGCCCAGCTGATGGGCGGCCACGACGAGCAACAGAGACAGGGGCGGCCGGCGCATCGGGGCCCAGGATAGACGGGGAACCGGGGCGGAACCGACGGCGGACTCCGCGAGGCAGCGGGGAGGATGACGGCGGTTGACTCCCCTCGGGATCGAGGCCCCGCGATCGCGGACTACGCCGGGCCGCTGCTGGACCTCGCGCGGCGTCGGTTGCCCTAGAGGCCCCAAGACCCAATAAGTCGTACATTTTCTGCATGTTACGACCCACTGAGACAGCAGTGAGACAGGTGAGTGGCTCCCCGAGAGGTAGCTTCCTACCTCGCCCGATGCCGTCGAGAGGACGGCTCGATGCGCGAGGAGACTGCAATGACCATTTCGAGTTCAGCCACCCCACGCCTGGCGATGAGTGGCTTCGTGGCGTTGACCGCCCTGTGCCTCGCCGCCGCTCCGGCTGCCGCCGAGCAGATCTACTGGACGGATTGGATCTCGAGCGGCGCGAACCCGTCGGGTCCCGGCTACCAGGCCGTCGGTGTCATCACCACGCCCACGGCCTCGGTCACGGTGACCTACACCAACCCTCAGGGGATCGGGTTCGACCAGCTGAACGGTGGGACCGACTACTGGCAGAACAACCGCAACGGGCGTAACCCGGCGACCTCTCCCTACACCAGCGACGCGGTGGACAACATCCCCACCGGCACCGACATCATCGCGCTGCGCTACGCCGGGGGACAGACGCTCTCCTTCTCCGAGGACGTCGCGAATCTCATCTTCTCCTACGTCAGCCTCAACGGGAATGGCTACGGCTTCGATCAGGACTTCGAGGTCCTCAGCTACGGCCACCCCAACGATGGGAACGACTGCGCCTACTGGGGATGCGGGACCTCCAGCAAGCAGGTGATCGACAACGGCGGCGGCGACGTCACCTACGAGCTGCAGGGAACGGGCGAGCCCCACGGCAGCCTGCGCTTCCTCGGCGCCTTCGACGAGGTGTCGTGGAACAGCCTGAGCAACGAGTACTGGAACGGCTTCAGTGTCGGCGTTCAGGGAACCGCCATCGAGGTGGTGACCGACGCGGACGGCGACGGCGTGATCGACACGGTCGACAACTGCCCGACCGACCCGAACCCGGGGCAGGAGGACACCGACGGCGACGGCCTCGGCGACGCCTGTGACACCTTCACTCCCGACCCCGGCGACGTCGGCACCTGCGGCACCGGCTGGACCCGCGTCGCCCTCGAGTACGCCGAGAACCCCGGCGGCTTCTTCAATGGCGCCCGCAACCGGAACGGCCTCCTTCGCTTCCTGGGTGTCGCCCAGGGAGACGCCAACGACATCGCCGCTGGCGCCGGCGAGGGGAACGTGGGGCCGAGCCTCAACGGTGATTACGACGAGGTCCTGATCACCTGGGGAGACGCCAACACCCCCAACTACATCTGCGGCGAGCCCGACCGGGACATCTTCCTGGACACCGTCGACAAGCAGATCCCCTTCGCGAACGCGCGCACCAACGTCGGCGACCTCGCCAGCGACATCACCGACGACGGTGGAGCGGTCTTCTGCCGCGCAAACGCGACGAGCCTCGGTGCCCGCCCCGGTGACACATCCTGGGCCGTCAAGGGACAGCTCGACCCCCAGTACAACTGTGGCTGCAACAGCGGGAGCTGGTCCGGCGAAGGCGCGTACTACGGCGGCGAAGCCATCGGCTACCAGTCCTACTGCGCCAACTGGGGCGGCGGCTGGTCCGGCTACAAGTTCAGCGGACAGCAGAAGGGCTCCTACACGCCCGAGTACGACCTCGCCATCTGGGTCCGCGACCTGCCGGACCCCGACGGTGACGGCGACGGCGTGCCGAACTCGCTCGACTGCGACGACGCCGATGCCAACAACTTCCCCGGCAACACCGAGGTGTGTGACGGCGCAGACAACGACTGCGACACCGCAGTGGACGAGGACTTCGACGTAGACGGTGACGGAGTCACCTCCTGCGATGGAGACTGCGACGACAATGACGGCACGGTCTACGGCGGTGCCGCCGAGATCTGCGACGGCATCGACAACAACTGCGACGGCGTGGCCGACGAGGGCTTCGACGTGGACGGTGACGGATTCACGTCTTGCGCCGGTGACTGCGACGACGCGGATGGGGCCATCAACCCGTCCGCGGTCGAGGTCTGCGACGGCATCGACAACGACTGCAACGGTCTGAATGACGCCGCCGGCGAGAACACCGACGCTGACTCCGACTCCATCGCCGACTGCCTGGACAGCTGCCCGGCCGACCCGCAGAACGACGCGGATGGCGACACGGTCTGCGGCGACGTCGACAACTGTCCCTTCGACGGAAACGTCGACCAGCTCGACAGCGACGGCGACGCGTTCGGCGACGCGTGCGACGACTGCCCCTTCGATGCGCTCAACGACGTCGACGGTGACGGAGTCTGCGGCGACGTCGACAACTGCCCGACAGACGCCAACAGCGACCAGCTGGACAGCGACGGCGACAGCGCTGGCAACGAGTGCGACGACTGCCCCTTCGACGCGCTCGACGACATCGACGGTGACGGAGTCTGCGGTGACGTGGACAACTGCCCGACGGACGCCAACGGCGACCAGCTCGACAGCGACGGCGACAGTGCCGGCGACGTGTGCGACGACTGCCCCTTCGACGCCGACGACGACATCGACGGTGACGGAGTCTGCGGCGACGTGGACAACTGCCCCATCGACGGAAACGCCGGTCAAGAGGACTGCGACGCCGACGGCATCGGTGACCTCTGCGATGTGTGCCCCGACGACTTCGACAACGACGCCGACGGTGACGGTGTCTGCGGTGACGTGGACGCGTGCCCCAACAGCATCGACGACAACAGCGGAGCGTCCGACAGCTCGCCCACGCAGTACCTGAAGAAGAACCGCTGGGCCGACATGGACGGTGACGGCATCTTCGAGGCCGGCCCGAACACGAGCAGCAACACCTTCCCCACCGGGGTGAGCACCGAAGACACCTTCGGCTGCACCTGCTCGGACATCCTCGCGGCCACCCCCGGTCAGCAGAGCGGTGAGGTCAGGAACGGCTGCACCTACGGACGCATGAACAGCTGGGTCAACACCAACGGCCCCCAGGCGGTCTACGCCCTCGGTCTCAGCGACTGCGGCGAGCAGAACGGCACGGCCCCTCCGGCGGACAGCGACTCCGACTCGGACAGCGACTCCGACTCGGACAGCGACTCCGACTCGGACAGCGACTCCGACTCGGACAGCGACTCCGACTCGGACAGCGACTCCGACTCCGACTCGAACTAGCCGGCCTCGGTGACCCGGCCCCCTCCGTCGTTCGACGAGGGGGCCGGGCAGCACCTTGCCGCGTTCGAAGGAGGCCGGTCCTCGCTCTCGCCTTGCAAAGCTGGGAGAGATCGGAGGGCGTGCACAAGGGCGCCATCCCCTCCGCGCTCCTCGACGCTCTCGCTCAGGCCGCACGCGTAGATCTTCACTGCGGGCGGGGAGCGGCAGGTCGCGCGGCACTCCGGGAGTGCCTGGGACGCAGCACACCGCGAGTAGCGCGCTCGTCGAGGCCCCTCGCGCGGCCTCCCAGTCCGCTATTCTCGCGCCGCTTTCGCCCCCGCAGCCACGCGCCCGTCTCCACGGGCCCCTCGCCGGAGCCTCCATGCGGCCGATGCGGTTCTTGCCGACCCTCGCTCTCCTCGTCTCCCTGGTCCTCACCTCGGGCTGCTCGATCAAGCAGCTCGCCCTCAACGCCGTCGCCGACGAGCTGAGCGGCGGCACCGGAGGCAGCTTCACCGAGGACCCGGATCTTCAGTTCATCGGGGAAGCCCTGCCCTTCGGCCTCAAGCTGATGGAGGGCATCAACGGCGGCGTGCCGAAGCACGTGGAGATGAAGCTGACGCTCGCGTCGGGATTCACGCAGTACGGCGTGGTCTACGTGGAGTGGCCGGCCGAGCAGCTCAAGTACTCGGACTACGAGGAGCACCGCCGGCAGATGCAGCGGGCAAAGCAGTTCTACCTGCGCGCGCACAACTACGCCCTGGACGGCCTCGACCTGAAACATCCGGGCTTCCGGTCCCGACTCTATGGGGACCTGGACGCCCTGCTGGCGGAGATGACCGCCGAAGATGTCCCGTTCCTCTTCTGGATGGCCGCGTCGCTGCTCTCCGCAGCGTCGACCGACCTGGAGGACCCAGAGATGTTCGCGGCACTTCCCATCGGCGGTAAGGCGGTCATGCGGGCCTACGAGCTCGACTCCGGCTGGTCCAACGGCCTCATCGCCTCCACGCTCATCTCTCTCGAGCCGAACCTGCCGGGCCCAGACCCCGCCGGTCGCGCCGAGGCCCGCTACGAAGAGGCCCTCAAGCTGACCGAGGGCCGAAGCGCCGGTGTGCACGTCAGCCTCGCCACCGCGGTGGCGCGCAAGGCCCAGGACAAGGAGCGCTTCGTGGCGCTGCTCGAGAAGGCGCTGTCCTTCGACCTGGACGCCGACCCCGACAACCGCCTCTCCAACGACTACGCCCAACAGAAGGCTCGCTTCCTGCTGGAGCACCTCGACGACATGTTCCTCTAGGACACCGGGAGCTGATGATGACTCGCCGATTGCTTGTGCACTGCTTGCTGCTGCTCACCCTCACCGTGGGCCTGCCCACCGCGGCCTTCGCCGGGGACTCGGTCACCGTGAAGTGGGCCACCCTGGCGCCCGAAGGCACCACCTGGTTCAAGGCCCTGCGTCAGATCGGCGACAAGTGGCAGGAGATCTCGGGCGGCAAGGTGCAGGTGAAGATCTACGCCGGCGGCGTGGTGGGCAACGAGACCGCCATGGTCCGCAAGATGCGCATCGGGCAGCTGCACGGCGGCCAGATCACGAACATCGGGCTCGTGGACTTCGACCCGGGCCCGCAGGCCATTCAGGCGCCGATGCTCGTGCGCACCAACGAAGAGCTCGACTACGTGATGGCCAACATGGGCGGCACCTTCGAGGAGCGGCTCCTCGAGAAGGGCCTCGTCGTCCTCAACTGGGGAGACGCCGGCTGGGTGCACCTCTTCACCAGCGACGCGATGACGGACCCGGGCCAGACGGGCAACTTCAAGATCTACGCCTACGACGGCGACCCCGAGGCGGTGAAGCTCTTCGAGAAGTTCGGCTTCAACCCCGTCGTCATGACCGCCACGGACGTGCTGCCGTCGCTGCAGAGCGGACTCATCAACGCATTCCCCAGCACGCGCCTCGGCGCGCTGTCGCTCCAGTGGTTCGCCCTCAGCAAGAACATGCTGGATGTGCCCTGGGCGCCGCTCATGGGTGCCACCGTCATCAGCAAGGACGTGTGGGAGCAGATCCCCGCCGAGTACCACGCCGACTTCAAGAAGGCGGCCAAGGACATCGGCGACGCCACCCGAGGCGAGATTCGCAAGCAGGACGTCAAGGCCGTCGCTGTCATGAAGAAGTTCGGCCTCACGGTCAACAGCGTCGATGCCGCCACCCGCGCGAAGTGGGAGGCCATCGGCGAGGACGCGGCGGAGCTCTGGGGCAGCAAGGTCGTGCCGCCTGAGGTGTTCGCCGAGGTGAAGCGTCTCGTGGCCGAGCACCGAGCCAAGAACCCGTGACGGGTTCGGTCGTCGAAGACCGCAAGCCTCCCATCCCCTTCCTCGCGAGAATCGAGGAGGGGGTTCTTGCCTTCGTGCTCGCAGCGATGGTCATCCTCCCCGTGGTGTCGGTGCTGTCCCGGCTCCTGCGCGGCAAGAGCATCGCCGTCGCCAACGTGTGGGTGCAGAACCTCAACCTCGTGCTCGCCTTCGTGGGCGCCGTCATCGCAGCGCGGACCATGGCGCACCTGTCGCTGTCCACCGGGGAGCTCTTCAAGCTCGACCCGAAGTGGCAGGCCCGCATCTCCCGGGTGACGTCCGCGGTGTCTGTCGCCGTCACGACGCTGCTGGCCTATGCCAGCTACGAGTTCGTGAAGGCGGAGATGACCATGAGCTCCGCCGAGCTGCCCGGCGGCATCCCGGCGTGGGTGGTCCAGGCGGTCATGCCCCTGGGCTTCCTCGGCGTGGCCGGATACATGGCCTGGGTCGGCAACCCCGACTGGAAGGGCCGCGTCTCGTCCCTCATCGCCGCCATCGCGGTCTTTGGGCTCGCCTTCGTGCCCGAGGGCGAGCGCGCCTGGGTGGTGTGGACTGGGGGCTTCGGGCTGTCTCTCGCCGTGGCTCTCGGCGCCCCGATCTTCGTGGTCATGGGCGGCTTCGCGATGCTGCTCTTCTACGGGCAGGAGCTCCCCACCCCCATCGCCGCGGTGCCCGTCGAGACCATCAACCTCGTCACCGACCCGAACCTGCCGGCGATTCCCCTCTTCACCCTCGCCGGCTACCTGCTCGCCGAGGGAGGCGCGAGCAAGCGACTTGTGTCGGTGTTCGAGGAGTGGTTCGGCTGGCTGCCCGGCGGCATCGCCGCCGCCACGGTGCTCGTGTGCGCGTTCTTCACGACGTTCACTGGCGCCTCGGGCGTCACCATCCTCGCCCTGGGCGCCTTGCTGCTGCCCATCCTGACGAAGGCGGGATACGACGAGAAGTTCGCCATCGGGCTCCTCGTGGCGTCGGGCTCCATCGGCCTGCTGTTCCCACCGTCGTTGCCGGTCATCCTCTACGGCGTCATCGCCCAGGTGCCCATCGACAAGATGTTCATGAGCGGCGCGGTCCCAGGGATCCTGCTCGTGGGCCTGCTCGTGCTCATGGGGATGTGGCACGCCCGCAAGAACGGCGTGCAGCGGGGCACCTTCACCCTCAAGCCCGCGCTGGCGGCCCTCTGGAACGCCAAGTGGGAGGCGGCGATGCCGGTCCTCGTGCTCGTGGGCATCTTCGGCGGCTTCCTCACCATCTTCGAGGCAGCCGCGTGCACGGCGCTCTACGCCTTCGTCAGTGAAGTCGTGGTCCACCGAGACCTTCCCGACTGGCCCTCCATCCGCCACGTGTTCGTGTCCTGCGGGACCCTCATGGGCGGCGTGCTCATCATCCTTGGCCTCGCCCTGGGACTGACCAACTTCCTGGTGGACGCCGAGGTCCCCATGCGGGTCTCCGCCTGGGTGGGCGCGCACGTGGGCAACAAGCTGCTGTTCTTGCTGCTTCTGAACCTGATGCTGCTCGTGGTGGGCTGCCTCATGGACATCTTCAGCGCCATCGTCGTGGTGGTGCCACTCATCGTGCCCATGGCGGTGGTGTTCGGCGTCAACCCCATCCACCTCGGCATCATCTTCCTGGCGAACCTCGAGCTCGGTTACCTCACCCCGCCGGTGGGCATGAACCTGTTCCTGGCGAGCTACCGCTTCGAGAAGCCCCTGACGCTGGTCTACCGAATGGCCTTGCCGTTCCTGGGCATCCTCGTCATCGGCGTGCTGCTCATCACCTACGTGCCGGCCCTGACTCTGTGGCCCCACGACGACCCCAACGCGGGGAGCGGCATCGACTTCGAGTCCGAGCTGGTGGAGCCGGCCGGCGGCGACGAGCCCGCGGAGCTGCCCCTGGGCAACCTCGATCTGGGGGCGCTGTTGGCCGATGACGACGACAGCGCCGCGGCCGAGCCCGTGACACCGGCCCCGAAGGCGGTCAAGCCTGGCGAGCTGCCCTTGGGGAACCTCGACCTGGACGCGCTGCTCAGCGACGACGACGACAGCGGCGGGAAGTAGCCAGGACCGAGGACAGTCTCGGCTACAGCTTGATGGCGCTGAACCTCAGGCCGAGCCCAACCACGAAGCGCGTGTCCTGCCGCGTGTCCCACGGGTTGGTGGTCACTCCCACGTCGATGTAGGACCGCTTCATGTCGAAGCGAACTCCGCCGCCGAACGCCGGAGCCCAGCGCCAGTCCGTCCAGTCCGTCTCGCGCTGGGCATCGACGGCGCACGCCTCCGTCGCCATGTCGCAGCCCGGATCCAGCAGGGAGAGCGTCTCGGTGCGTTCGCCGGCCCGGGAGGTGGTCACCCCCAGCTGCGCGTAGGGCTGGATTGCGAAGGGCACGGGGAAGCCGGGGTTGAAGGGCATCTCGATGCGCGGCCCCAAGCGCCCTGCCACCAGCAGCCTCTGGGAGCGCCGCTTCTCGTCCTCCCGCACGAGCGACGAAGCCAGCCAGTCCGCCTCGAGGTCGAAGCCGATGAGGAACCGTCGACCGATGATGCCCTCCCACCCCGCCTGGAGCGTGAGGTGACCGCCCGTCGTCAGATCCTGGGACGTGATCCTCGAGAAGCCGGCCCCGAGCCGGTGCACCCCCTCGAACGAGGGCCGCTTTGGAACCGACGGCTCCGCGGAGAGCACGGTCTGCACCTCGTCCGCCCCGGTGGCGGTGCTGAGCCGCAGGCCCGCGCGGGTCACGACGCCCAGG
>JAGSHC010000373.1 GCA_023954745.1 Deltaproteobacteria bacterium
CGGCGGCGACGCCGCGGCGGTGCGGGGCGTGGTCACGCCGCACGGGGACGGCCCGGGGCAGCACCGCGTGAACGAGCAATATCGCGTCGAGGAGCTGGGAGAGATTCCCAACCACCGCATGTGGACCTGGCTGGACTTCCGCCGGTACGTGAAGAACTCGGGGCCCCTCCAGATCCAGTCGCGCCGGGGCTGTGCGTTCAAGTGCACGTACTGCAACTACCCCAGCATCGAGGGGTCGACGTATCGGCAGAAGAGCCCAGAGCAGGTGGCTGAAGAGATCGCGACGATGCATCGCGAGTTCCCCGCTGCCAGCATCGAGTTCGTCGACAACACCTTCAACGTGCCCCTGCGCTACTGCCTCAATGTCCTCGACGCCATCATCGAGAAGGACATCGGGGCCTCCCTCGGCACCAACGGGTTCAACCCGCGTGCCACCTCCATCGAGCTGATGGAGAAGATGGAGAAGGCCGGCTTCACCCAGGTGCTCATCACCCCCGAGGTGGCGACGGACGCCATGCTCGACAGCCTCCAAAAGGGCTTCACGATGAAGCACCTGCGGAAGGCGGTGGAGCACCGCTCCTGGCTCATCGAGCAAGGCAGCAAGATGGAGTGGATGTGGGTGTTCCTGCTCGGCGGTCCCGGTGAGACCAAGGAGACGATGCAGGAGACCTTCGCGTTCATCCAGAACGAGATCCCGCGGGACGACATGATCTTCGTCCAGGTGGGGCTCCGGGTGTATCCGAACACGCCTCTGCAGCGTCAGGCCATCGAACTGGGCGCCATCAAGGAGGACGATGACCTCCTGAGCAGCTACCACTTCGTCTCGCCCGAGCTCGAGCCCATGTGGATCTACGACGAGCTCATGAAGAACATCAACCTGCGGCCCAACATCACGACCCTGAAGGACGTGATGAGCCCGATGTTCCCGTACTACCTGCGGCTCTCGGGCGCGCTGGGCTTCAAGGCGCCGGTGACCAGCGCGCAGCCGGGGCTCAAGTGGTTGAGCAAGTTCGGCCTGCGCAGCGTCGGGCCTGGGAACTGAATCGGCCTGCCTGACGCCTCGGGGCGCGCCTAGTCCTCAGTGGGCCACGGATAGCGAGTCAGCGGCAGCTCGTGCGAGCGTCCCCCCGCCTCCACGTACAGCGTGTCCTCGATGCGGGAGATGGACCAGGCGTTGCGCCGCTCCAGCACCTCCGCCAGACCCTGGACTTCTCTCGGTGGAAGCCCCACCAGCTTGATGTCCGCGCTGCCGTGCACGCGCTCGCGAGCCAGACTGCGGAGCCAGGGAGTCGGTTCCTTGTGGCAGTAGACCGCGACGCGGCCTGCCGCCTTGCTCGCCTTGTGGAGTCGTGCTCCATCGGGAGTTCCCACCTCGATCCAGCCGAGGAGCTGTCCGGTGAGGTCCCGGGTCCAGAGCGCGGGCTCATCCGCGGCGGCGAGCCCTCGGGTGAAGACCAGGCCCTCCTCCAGTTCGAGGGCGTACGCGAGCACGCGCGCGACGGCGTAGGGGCCGCTCTCCGAAGGGTGCTGGGCGACTTTGAGGGCGAGAGACTCGTAGACGTTGCGGTCGACGTCGGAGAGCTCGATCTCGAACTGGAGGAGCGTGGAACCGCGAGCCATCAGGACGCGTCCAGGGCGCGGAGGAGCGTCTTGGGAGCCATGAAGTTCTTCTTCCGAACCTTGAAGGCGCGATTGACGCAGGAAGTGCCCCCTGACGTCTCGGGTAGGGCGAGGGCAGCCGCCCGAAGGTGCTCGCTGATGGCCTGGTCGAAGGTGTCCATGCGTCCACCCTACGAGGAAGGGCCGGCCTCCGCGAGGAGACCGGCCCTGAGTGACTCGCCTCCCCGCGGGCTAGGCGGTCTTGGCGTCCGCCGCTCGGCGTGCTGCGAGGAACAGCGCTCCGAGACCCAGCACCGTGGCGACGAGCATGACCAGGCTCCCGAGCAGGGGGATGGCGTACAGAATCCGCAGCGCGACGAGACCGGCGAAGAGAGCCCACAGAGGTCCTGCAGGACGTCCCAGGCGCTCGAGGGCGAGGCGACCGAGCGCGTAGGCCGCCACGAAGCGAGCGAGGAACGTCGTGGGGATGTAGATGGCCATCGCCAGGAGGGAGAGCGGGATGGGGAGGACGAAGAGCGCGAGGAAGATGGCCAGCACCGGGACTCCGAGCAGGACGGCGAAGCCGATGCCCAGGGCGACGGGGGCCTCCTCTTCGAGCACGGCTGCGGGCTGGGTGATGGCCCGCGGGAAGAGGGCAAAGAGCACTCCCCCCACCAACAGCGAACTCAGCAGGAAGAAGACCCAGACGCTGGCGCCGCCTCCGAACCCGCTGGCTTCGTCTTCGTCGCTCGAGTCCATGTCCGAGGCCTTCTGGGTCCAGTCCACGGACTGGATGCTCGCGTCGCCGCTGATGCTGCCTTCGGACGGCGCCGAGTATGCGAGGTCTCCACCGATGACGGCGTCCGCGCCGACATTGAGGGTGGCTGTCTCGAGGTTGACGTCCCCGCCGACGCTGCCGTCGATGGTGAAGTTCGCGCCGCCAGCCTTCAGGTCGCCGCCGATGTCGCCTTGCAGGGCGAACTCGGCGCCTCCGAAGTAGACGTTCCCGCCCACGGAGACGTCGGCGGGGATTCGTAGGGTCTCGCCAGCGGCGTACAGGTCGCCGCCGATGTTCGCGTTGACCGTCAGAGTCTCTCCGAAGAGGAAGGCGTCACCGTGGACGGGGCCATCCACGGTGACCACCCGTCCCGCGCCCACGAGGTTGTCGAGGACAACGCCACCCATGCTGACCGTCTCGCCAGCGGCGAAGACGTCCGGGGCGGTGGCGTCGATGTCCACGGTGCGTCCACCGGCCCAGACGGTGGTCGTGGACTGTCCCGTGACCTTGACGTCCTCCTCGTCGTTCGCGCCGATGCGCTCGATGCTGAGGTCCCCAGCAGGGGGTGGAGTCGACGGGTCCGTCGGGATGACGCCGGGCTCAGCGGCGGCTGGCGTGGCCGTCTCCATCTCCGAGGGCACCACCGTGCCTCCGGCCTCGTCCTGCGCAAAGGCAGCGGGGGACGCGATGAGGAGCGCGGCGAGAAGGGGGGCGAAGCGGGCGAGGGTGAGGGAACGCACGGTGTTTCTCCAGTCGCCGGTGGTGTTGTCCGACGACGTGAATGAAGCTACGGCAAGGAATGCAGACCCAATGCGCAGTGAAGGCCGAGTGGTCGCCGCGACCGGGTGAACGGTCGTGTGGGGCGCGAGTGGACGGCTCCCGAGGGTGAACGGTCGGAGCGCTCAGCCGTCGAGGAGGCGCCGGAGCTCGCGACCTCGCCGCCGCGAGATGTGCACGGTCCCCTCGATGTCGCGAAGCGCCGCTTCGAAGGTGCCCGAGGCGAGGGGGCGCAGCTCCAGGATCCAGTCCGGGCGCAAGACAGCGGAGCGAGAGACCTGCACGAAGTCGGGGGGGAGCTTGTGCGTGACCTCCCGCAGCGTCCCGTCGAGCCGGAAGCGGCCACCCAGAGTCCAGGCGTGCACGGTGTCGTCTTCGACCACGACTGCGCCGATGTTGTCGATCTCGAGCGGGATCGTGCGGTTTCCGCGCTGCGCGAGGATCCGCCGGGGGCCGTCGCTCACGGGGGCGTCGGGAGGAGCCGGCGCAGCGGTCCCCGCCTCGGCGCGGCGCTTACGCACCCGCTTGAGCGCGCGCGCCAACCCTGCCTTCTCCACCGGTTTGAGGAGGTAGTCCAGGGCCTCGAGGGCGAACGCCTCGAGAGCGTGTTCGGAGTGTGCGGTCGTGAAGATCACCAGGGGGAGTGCGTCCTCGGGCAGCGTCTCGCGCAGGGCGCGCAGGGCGGTGGGACCGTCCTCGCCAGGCATCTGCACGTCGAGAAACAGCAGGTCCGGGCGGCGCGTGAGCACCTCTGCGCGGGCACTGCGGCCGTCACCCGCCTCGGCGATGACCTCCACGTCGGGGTGGTCCTGAAGGAGCCGGAGCATCCGCCGTCGTCCCAGAGGCTCGTCGTCTACGAGGATGGCGCGAATCACGTGGAGCTCCTGGGGAGGTGCATCTCGATGCGGGTGCCTCCAGCAGCGACTCGCAGGACGTCGAGGCGGGACGCGTCGCCGAAGCGAAGTCCCAGCCGTCGTCGCACGTTCGCGAAGCCGCCGCCGTGCCCCCCGGTCCCTCGGCTCGTGGGGCCCGGGACGGTGAGCTCGGCGGGCATGCCAGGGCCGTCGTCCTCCACCGAGAGCAGCAAGCCGGTGTCGATCCGGTCTCCGCGGATGAGCAGCTTCCCTCCTTCGGGACGCACGGCAATACCGTGCTGCACTGCGTTCTCCACCAGCGGCTGCAAGATGAGACCGGGGACCATCTCGTCGAGCAGGCTGGGGTCGATCTGCACGTCGACGTCGAGGCGATCTCCGAGCCGCGCTCCCTCGATGCGGAGGTAGCGAGCGATGGCGTCCATCTCATCGCGCAACGGGACCTCACCATCCGCGGACGAGCGGAGCGAGTAGCGGAGCAGGTGGGCCAGGTCCGTCACCAGGGCGTCTGCCGCGTCGGCGTCTTCGTGGATCAACTCCGAGAGCGCGTTGAAGGTATTGAACAGGAAGTGGGGGCGAATCTGGGCTTGCAGGGCGCGGAGTTGGGCCTCCACCGCTGCGCGACGCTCGGCGGCGAGCTCTTGCTCACGGTTGGCGATGACCGCGGCGAGTCGTCGGTGGGTCTCGACCAGGGACGCGACCCCCACGGAGAGCAAGGTGATCGCGAGGGTCGCCAGGAGGAGCTCGTCCCGTCGCAGAAGCGAATAGAGCGCGCCGCGGGAGACCA
>JAGSHC010000031.1 GCA_023954745.1 Deltaproteobacteria bacterium
ACCATGGCGGCGACGTCGTCCGCAGTGCAGATGGTCTGCGAAAGGGCGATGTCTTCGACCTCGTCCAGCTCATCCATGATGAAGCCGGTGTCGACGGGGCCAGGGCTGACCGCCGAGATGGTGATCCCCGACCCGCGCAGCTCCTCCGCCATCGCGTACGTGAAGGCGCGGAGTCCGAACTTCGTCGCGGAGTAGGTGGCGGCCCCGTCGAGGGGGACCTTGCCGGCCAGGCTCGCCACGTTGACCACAAATCCCGACCCCGCCGCGCGCAGGTGCGGCAGCGCGATCCGTGTCAGCGCGATGGGTGCGCGCAGGTTCACGTCCACCATCACGGCCAACTGCTCCGGGGTGCGCCCTTCGGCTGGTCCGCGGAAGTGCGCTCCGGCGTTGTTCACCACGCCGTGCAAGGCCCCGAAGCGGTCCACCGTCGCCTGCACCAGCCGGTGCAGGGCGCTGACGTCGGCGACGTCGCAGGTGACGGTGTGTACCCGCTCGGGCGCGCCGATGGCGGCGGCGGCTTCATCGAGCGGCCCCTGGCGGCGCGCGCAGAGCACGACATTGGCTCCCTCAGCGGCGAACTGCTCGGCGGCGGCGCGGCCGATACCCAGGGAGGCTCCAGTGATGAGGACGGTCTTGTGGGCGAAGCGCATCGGTTCTCCTGCGAAGGGCGCGGAGTGTAGACGCGAGCGACCATCCCTAGTCGGGCGGACTGAGGGCTGGGAGCGGCTCTCCCCGGAGCAGGGCGTCCCTCAGATCACAGAACCGCTGCGCGAACCGGCGCGGGAAGTCGGTGACCTGGTCCGCGCAGTGCGGAGTGATCAGTACGTTGGGGAGTGACCAGAGGGGGGACTCACTGGGCAGGGGTTCCACGGCGAACACGTCGAGCCATGCTCCTCCCAGGTGTCGGGACTGGAGCGCGTCGATGAGAGCTCGCTCGTCGACGATGGCGCCCCGGGAGGAGTTGAGGAACAGAGCGCCGTGCTTCATGGCCTCGAACTCGTCCCTCCCCACGAGACCGCGCGTGGCCGCCCCAGCTCGGGCGTGGACCGAGACGATGTCGGCCTGGGGGAGCAGCGAGCGGAGGGACTGGGGTCCATGCATGGCGTGCACGGCGGGGTGGGGCTCTGCAGAGGCGCGAATGCCGAGGACGGTCATTCCCAGAGCGCGGGCCCGGTGCGCGAGCTCGCCGCCGGTGGCGCCCACCCCGACGATCAGCAGGGTCTGACTGGCCAGGGAGCGGAACCGGCGCGGTCTCCAGGCGCGCTCACGCTGATCGCGGGCATAGAGAGGCAGACCCGTGGCGAGGGAGAGCATCGCCGCGAGCGTCATCTCGGCGAGGAAGGGGGCGAGAACTCCCGCGCTGTGGGTGACCTGCACCACCGACGGGTCCCAGGTGCCCAGGTGCTCGAAGCCAGACCCGCCCACGTGGAACCACTGCACTCCCGGGGCGTGCACGGCCGGCGCGTGGACCTCACCGGGAAAGCCGGAGTGCTTGATGGACAGGACGGCGGTGGGGCGGAAGCCCGCGAGCGAGCTCGCGACCTCCTCGGCGCGGGTCGCGAAGCGGACCTCGGCATCTGCGCAGCGCTGCGCGAGCAGGTCCGCGAAGTCCGCGGGGGTGTCGTGGAGGGCGAGGATGCGCGACGTCATCGCGCCGAGACTACTTCGTCCAGGAGCCCGAGTAGTCCAGGACTGCGTTCTTGTTCCAGAACTCCACCGTGATGGTGTTGCCCAGGATCTCGAACCAGATGAAGCCCTCCATGTCGTCGTCCGTGTCCTGCCAGTACACGGGATTGGAGCCTTCGATGTCGGTGCGCTTTGCGCCGCCGCCGCTCACCATCAGCTCCGTGCCCGCGCAGGTCTGCACGTTCCACTGGCGACTGTGGTCGTGACCGCACAGGTACAGGTCGACCTCCCCACAGACGTTCGCGTCCATGAAGTTCTTGATCTCGGTTCCCGCCGCGTAGGGCGTGAACGAAGGGAGACCCTCGTAGTTCCCGGCGTTCCCGTGAGGGCCGTTGGAGAGATACGGGTGGTGTCCGTAGGCGATCTTCCACTCCGCCGTCGACCCTGCGAGAGCCGAGGTGATCCACGTCTCCTGGTCATCGACGAGGTTCGTGATGATGGGGAAGCCGTCGAAGAACATCAGGGACGTGTCGAGGGAGAAGAACTCGGCGTTGGCGTGGGCGTGCGCGTAGTACCGGTCGGGCATGGTCCAGTTCGTCGTGGTCGACGTGGTGTAGGCGACCTGCACGTTCCCCGCGAAGACGTCGAGGCCTGTCCCGCCGGCGCCTCCATCGTGGTTGCCGAGGGTGGGGTAGAACGGCATCTGGAGGTTCTGGTAGGGCGTCTCGAAGTGGGTCTCCCACAGGCTGTCGTTCACGTCCTCGACGCCGACGTCGTAGAAGTTGTCCCCCAGGAGGAGCGCAAAGTCGCATCCCTGCGCGGCGCAGACCGTCTCGATGGCGTCGGCCACCAATGCCTGGTCGGTGTTGCCCTCTCCCGTGTCTCCGAGGGCAACCCAGCGCACCGGCGTTGGGGCCGGGGTTCCGTCGTCGTCGTCGTCGGCGATGGTGCTGTCGTCGTCGTCGGCGACGGTGCTGTCGTCGTCGTTGGCGGTGCTGTCGTCGTCGTCGGCGACGGTGCTGTCGTCGTCGTTGGCGGCCGTGCTGTCGTCGTCGTTGGAGGCGGCCGTGCTGTCGTCGTCGTCGGCGACGTCATCGTCGTCGGGCACGACCACGTCGTCATCGTCCACAGGGGTGACGAAGCCGGCGTTGCAGGCGGGGAGCAGGAGCAGGAGCAGAAGGCAGGAGATTCTTGTCACAGCGGCGCCACATTACCGCCGAAAACGGGAGGCGCAAGGTCCCTGTCGCAGGGTCGGACTCCCGCCCCGGAGTAGATTGCGCACATGAGCAGCGAACCCCTGGACGACCTCGATCGCGTCACCCAGAAGGACTACGGCGAGTCGGCGATCAGCCTACTGCCCGCGAGGCTGCGCCCGGTCGTCGTGCGGGACATGCTCCGGGCGAGGCTGCAGGAATACTCCGACTTCGAGGAGCGCTCGGTGAGTCTCGGGCGCCAGATCGAGGTCGCCATCGCGGAGGGACGGGGGGGCGACGCGTCGCGACTGCACCGGAAGCGCACCACCGTGCAGCGCCACATGTCGGACCTGGTGCCCGAGATTCAGGAGCTTCGCGCTGGCTGGCACGACTCGAAGCTCCGGGCGCGCCTGGTCGAGGTTCTGGGGTCGGAGCGTCGTGTTCAGTTCAAGGAGGTCTTGATCTTCGCCCTCATCGGGCTCGTGCTCGCCCTGTTGGGGCTCGAGTACCTCGCCGACGTGAGCGACCACGTCCTCGGGATCTTCTTCGCCGTCGATACCGCCTGCTGCGTGGTGTTCCTCGCGGACTTCTTCGTCGAGGTGCGGCTCTCGGACGACAAGAAGCACTACGTGAAGACCCACTGGGTCGATTTCGTGACCTCCATCCCCATCCCGGTGGCGATGGGCGGCCTCGATCCGCTCCGGGCCGGGCGGTTCCTGCGGCTTCTGCGGCTCCTTCGCGTGCTGCGTGCGCTTCGGGTGGTCCTCTTCCTCTGGCGTGGGATGGAGCATCTCCAGAACGTCATGGACGTCCGTCTGATGCGACGGACCCTGACGTTGACTGCGGGGTTCATCATCGTCGGCGCGGTGCTCATCAACGTGAGCGAGGGCGAGATGGCGCCGGAAGAGGTGGGGACTGTCTGGCAGAGCATCTGGTGGAGCTTCACCACGACGGTCACCGGCGGGTTTGGGGACATCCACAATCCGTCCACCGGTGTCGGCCGCATCCTCACCGTGGTGTTGATCGTGGCGGGGATGGTGATCGTGGGTGTGTTCACCGCCACGCTGACCGCGGTGCTCGTGCGGGACTCCGCCGAGGACGCCTCCGAAGAGAGGGACCGGCTCGAGGAGCTGCTCGCCGAGCAGCTGAGACTCAATCGGTCGTTGGCGGAGCGCTTCGATGCGCTGGAGGGGCGACTGGATTCGGTGGCTTCGACACCGGAACCCGAATCTCCAGGCTGATCTCGCCCGGTTCGACGTTGGGCATGTAGGCGTGGTGGTGACGGGTGCCATGCCTGACCAGCCCCGCGTCGTCGATCCAGGCGAACATCTCCTCCTGAGCGTGTCGTAGCGCGACCCCCACCGGACCCGAGTAGACGCGGCACGCCGCCCGGAACCGGTCCACCCGAACGAACTCGATGCTCCCGCCTTCGCGGGCGACGGACTCGGCGGTGTTGCTCACGGGCACCCGCAGCTCGGCGTGCAGGGTGGGCACCTGGAGACGCCCCTCGGTGTCCAGGGACGCGGTCGCCTGGGCCGGGAACAGGGCGATCGCAACGCCCACGGGGCCGACTCCCCGAAGGCGTGCCGCAGCCTCGACTTCCTTGAGCGCAGGCCCGAGCCCCGACGAGGAGCCCGCATAGAACAGACGGGCGACCCGCATGCGGGGCACCGTGCGGAGCTCGATGGGGCTGATGTCCGGCTCCCTCACCGGGGCTCCTCGACGGCGCCTCCATCAGGTGCCTGGGCCGCCTCGGCCTTCCGCGCGCGCCACCAGCGCCACAGCACGACGACGGCGATGAGGGCCACCACGCTCATGGAGACAGCCCTGAACTGAGACACGATCTCCTGGATACGGGGCAGGTTCTTGCTGAACGCGTAGCCGACCCACACGAAGAACGGCAGCGAGATGAGCGCCGCCAGAAAGTCCATGGTGAAGAACGTGAGCGGCCGCACCTTGCTCGCGCCCGCCGCGAAGAACACCGCCGCGCGGAACCCCGGCAGGAAGCGACCGACGAAGACCACGAGGGCGCCTCGGCGCTCGAGGTGATGCTGCGCTGTGTGCACGGTCTCCTGGCTCACGATGCGACGCGCCCAGCGGTTCTCGAAGAACGCGACTCCGAACCGACGACCCAGGAAGTACACGATGGAGTCCCGGGCGAGCACGAAGATCCCGCAGGCGGCGCTGGCGGTCGCGACCGGCATCCCGCCGTTGTCTGCCAACACTCCGGCGGCGATGAGCGGTACGTCCTCGGGCACGGGCACGCCGAGCCCGCTCGCGAGCAGCATCAAGAAGATGATGGGGTAGCCATTGGCGACCAGCCAGGCGACGAGATCGGTCACCAGATGGGATTAGCACACGCCGGAGGGGTGCGCCCGAAGCCTACTCCTCGGGGAAGCCTTCGCAGTACATCTCCTCGACGTTGTCGAGGCCGAAGGGCAGGGCACCTTCGGGGGCGCGGTCACGGTCGCCACGCAGCGTGCACTCATCGATCTGCACCGGGCAATTGCCCTCACGGACCTGAAGCGCGTACTTGAGCTCGTTGTCGTCCACTGGCACCGAGAACGCGTACAGCGCAATGCGGTACGGCGTGTTCTCCAGCGTCTGGAACGAACACATCTCGGGGGTCGCTCGCCCGGAGGTTCCGCCCGTCTGGCCGTGGGTGTCGTCTTGCAGGCAGAGGTTGAGGTCAACCCGCCGGCTCACGCCGTTGTCGTCCACGAAGTCATTGACGAAGTCGCCCATCGTGTCGCCGGGGGTGCCCGTGTAGTAGCTCGCCAGACCGGTGAGGAGATCGAGATCCCCGTCGTCAAACGGGTAGTCGTCCATGAAGGGGTTGGTCACCGGGTTGCCAGAAGGCTCCAGGACCCGGTCGTCGCGCCAGACACTCTGGGGGTCGATGAGCACACAGACGCGTCCTCCCGTCCCGTCGAAGGTGAACGTCGCCCCCGACAGCTGCCCGGTGCCGAGGTCCGACGGTCCCACCGCGCCCAAGTAGGTCTCGCAGTCGCCGTCGTTGACGTCTTCCTGAGAGCAGACCGTGGGCGGCTCGTCGACCCGGTCGAGATCGACGACCGTGACCGGCAGCGACTCACCCGTCTCCGGGTCGAAGCTCTGAAGCAGCTCGGAGCCGTCGAGGTCGCAACCGGTGAAGAGGAGACCGCTCGCCGCGAGGAGGAGGAGAGACCGAGTCAATTGAGCACCTCATCGATGACCAGTTGGTAGCCGTCCTTCTTGTCCTCGGTGAGCACGGTGGGTTGGCTGCTGACGAGGTCACCCTCGGTGATGTACTTGTCCGGGAAGTTCAGGACGTCCGCGAAGTTGGTGCCTTCGCGGAAGAAGGCGCCGTCGTCGCTCCGACGCCGGTTGATGGCGCCCTGGCTCGCCGAGCAGGTCGTGAAGTCGTTGTCGACGAAGCCCCAGACGATGGAACCGGCCGGAAGCTGGCTGTGCCACGCGAGGAACTCGGCTTCGTAGTCGCCGGCCTCGTTCTCCGTGAAGTCGAGCTCGTCTCCAACGAAGCGGAACTCGTCGACGGAGTTCCAGCCGTAGTACCACTGGCACTGGTCGTAGAACTGCTCGGACGTCATGTCCGAGCCGTCCTCGTTGGCGATGGGGTTGACCTCGAGGAGGTCGTCGATGCTGGGGTAACGGCCCGTCACGACCTCGCACTGGATGGCGCGCAGGCAGGGATAGGCGTACTCGCCGACGGTGGTTCCGCCGTAGGGCTGTGCGTCGCCGAGGGGGTTGTCACCCACGCGGGGGCCCGTGGCCGGGTAGCTGTAGCCCAGCTGTTCGGGGTTCCAGCCTTCGAAGATCCCGATGTAGACCATGCCCAGTGAGCGAATGTCGTCGACGACATCTCCCGACACGACCACGGTGCCGCTGAGGTTCTGCTCTGGCAGCTCCTCCTGGAAGCAACCGCCGAGCAGGATGATCGCGGCGCACGCCGCAAGTGCCTTAGAACTCATAACCAATGCCCAGCTGGAGGTCCATGGGGCCCTGACGCCCGCTGGCGTTGTATTCGCCGCGCGAGTTGAGGGTCGCGGTCGAGATGCCCGTGGCCTGCCGGTTGTTCGTCACGTTGTAGAGGTCCACCTGAAAGAAGAGTCGCCCGTACGGCATCTTGAGCTTGTAGATGGCGCGCAGGTCGACGGACCAGAAGGGGTTGACCGAGTCGAAGGTCCCGACCTCGGCGACGTAGACGGCGTAGCCGCCGGACTTGTCGCTGTAGTAGGTGCGGTCGAAGCGGCTGCCGCTCTGGAAGCGGAACGTCCCGGCGACCTGTAGGCCGAAGGGCGTCAGATACGCCGCGCTCGCCTTGATGACGTGGGGACGGTCCGAGCCCAGCCACCCGTACTCGAAGGGCTGCTGCGTGGGGTTGTCCAGAGCGCCCGTGATCTGGGTCTCCGTGAGCCCCCGCGTCATCGACATCGTGTAGTTGATGTCGAGCAGGAGGCCCTTGAACATCTGTCGCTGCAGGATGAACGAGAGGCTGTAGTAGTTCCGGGACGCCTGGTTGGGCGTGCGAAGGCGAAAGAAGTAGTCCTGGAGGCCATTGATCACGCCGATGGTGTTCGTGCCTGCGCCGTTCCAGATGTAATTGACCTCGTCGTCCTCCCACAGGTTGCGGAACCACTTCGCGGTGCCCTCGAGGCCGACCTTGGTCTTGGCCCCGATGTTCATCTCGAAGCCGGTCACCAGTCCGTAGACCCGGGGCGCGGTCAGCTTGTCGTGACTGTTGTAGTTGGACTGTCCGCGGCTGTAGTTCCACTGAGAGAAGGAGGTGTTGACCTCACTGCCGCCGTAGCGCTCCTCGACGTAGAGCTTGCTGCCGGTGCCGTTCTTGTCGAGGAAGCCCGAGACCAGGAGCTTGCCCTGGTCGATGTTGATGCCACCGCCGAGGTAGATCTTCGCCATCTTGCGCCCCGACGGGTCGACGGAGACACCGCCGACCGGCGTGAAGGCGTTGAATCCCACGATGCGCTCGCCGACGTCGTTGTTGAGCACGACGCGGTCGTACTTCACTCCGAGGTCGACCGTGAGCCACGGGGCGGGCTGCCAGGTGTCCTGAAGGAACCCGAAGATGGAGTTTCCGTTGTTGGCCTGGCTGATCTGGCCGTCGTACTCGACCCACCAGAACGGCTCCACCGAGGTGGGGTCGCCGGAGTCATCGAGGCCCTGGGTGAGCCGCAGGTTGCCGGGGACGCCGAACTGGACCTGGCTGCGCGTCCAGCCGAACTCCACTCCGCCCTTGATCTTGTGGGTACCCAGCGCCCGCCGGACGAACCCGGTGACCGAGGCCCGCACGGAGTCGCGCCAGCGGTCGTTGAGGCTGAAGCGCCAGTAGTTGTCCTCGTACCGCGCGCCCGACGCACCGAGGGTCGCTGGGGTGAGGAAGTCGATGTAGCCCTCGGACTGCCCCTCCTTGCACTGCTTGAAGCGCAGGTCGTCGCGCCAGGTGCAGGGCTGCGGCGTCACGTCGATGGCCGACTTGAACCGCGTGTAGTGCACGTTGGCGATGATCGAGTCGGTGATCCGCCAGTTCCACTCCGCGCCGAGAGTGAAGTTGCTCTGGTGCTGGTGCCGCTGGGCGTCCGGGTCGTAGCGGAACGACTGGATCTGGTTGCTGATGTTGGCGACGGAACCCAGCGCGCTGAGGATCACCTCGTGGCGGGGGTGGGGGCGCGCAGTGAGCTTGGTGAAGAGGTTGAAGCCGTCGAAGACCCGGGGCGAGCGAGCGCCGGCCGACGTGCCCACGTTGTGGATGTACTTCAACGAGCTGAAGAACCAGAGCTTGTCCTGGACGATGGCCCCGCCGACGGAGACGTTGAGGTCGAAGTTCTGCGAGTCGCGGTCGAACTCGCTGCCCTCGAGCTGCCGGCCGTCCGGCGTGTAGATGGCGTCGCGCTTCGGAGACCAGTTCCCGTTGCTGTAGAAGCCGCGGATGCTGCCGTGCAGCTCGTTGCCACCGGACTCGGTGCGCACGTTGATGATCGAGCCGAGCGTCCCGCCGTTCTCGGCCTTGAAGCCGCCCGTGATCACCTCGATCTCCTCGATGGCGTCGAGGTTGAAGTTGAACGAGAAGGTCCCCGTCACCGGATCGGTGGTGTTCGCGCCGTCGAGCAGCCAGACGTTCTCGCTGGAGCTGCCGCCCTTGACGTTGGGGTTCGCGCCCCCGGTGACGCCCGGAGCGAACTGCACGGCCGACTGGTAGCTGCGCCGGTTGGGCAGGGCTTCCAGGTACTCCTTGGTGACCACAGCGCCTTGGCCCGAGTCGGCGGTGTCGACGGTGGGCTTGTCGTCAACCACCGTGACCACGTCCGTGACCTCGGCGGTGGTGAGCACGACATCGACCCGAACCTCGGAGCCGATCGTGACTCGAATGCCGGTCTGCACGTAGGTCTGGAGGCCGGAGAACTCCGCGCGGAGCTCGTAGAGACCTGGCGGCAAGCCGGGCATCCAAAAGCTGCCGTCGCCCTTCGTGGTGAAGGAGCGCACGCCCTGCATCTCGTCGGACTGCAGGGTGACGACCGCGCCCGTGAGGGGGCTGCCTTCGTCGTCGGCGACGGTTCCCTGGACGGTGCCGGTCTGCTCTGTGGCCGCGGCAAAACCGGGGACCAGCAGCGCGATCAGCGCGACCAGGAAGAGAAGTGGAGCAACGCCGGGATGCTTCCCGCTGCGGTTCATTCGGAACCCCTTTTGCTGACTGCGGATCGCCACACACGTGAGCGCGCGGGTCCGCAGAACGGCACATCCTATAGCTCGCGCGATTTCGCCGCTGCAAGGAACCGCCCCGGTGATCAGAAGCGATGCCGGTGCGGTTGTTTTGAGCCATCGATCAGCAGAGGCGTTTCGTCACCCTGGCAAGAGAGCGTGAGATCGACCATGCTTGCGCGTTGTCGGAGTACCCCTGCCTGGGCGCCGACTCTGGAGTTGCTGATGCATCGTCTCTCTCCCGCACTTCTCCTCTTCGCGCTGCTCGTCGCTGCGCCCGCGAGCGCGACCACCATGGTCGAGCTCTCTCAGGACGAGCTGACTTACATCGCCGATCTGGTCGTCGAAGCCGAGGTGGAGGTCGTCGAGGCGGAGCGCGAAGCAGGCCAGAACTGGATCAAGTCCATCGCCACCTTGAAGATCACGCGCGTGCTCAAGGGCGAGGCCATCGAGGGTGACCGTGCCCTCGTTCGCGAGTGGGGCGGCCGAATCGACGCCGACGAGACCATTCTCGAGGGAGCTCCTGTCTACACCGCCGGAGAGCGCGTGCTGGTCTTTCTCGAGCGGGAGAACCGACCGGATGCGATGTGGCGCACTCTGGGCATGACCCAGGGGAAGTTCACGCTCATCGAGGAGGTGGACACGGGCCGCGACGTGATCCTCAAGCGGGTCGCCCGGTCCGGTCTCGAGTTCGTCGAGGCATCCGTTCCCCTCCCCGCCGCGCGCAGGTACAGCGACGCGGTCATCGACGCGGTCATCGAGCGGGTTTCGATGGACTACGTGCCTCCCTACAGCCGCATTCCCGGGGTCCCACAGTGGAAGGACGACCAGTTCCACACTGACGCACTGGCGGCCGGCCAGGAGCTGGATCCGAGGTGGGAAGCGGCACGTGCAGAAATGATCTCGTTCCAGGACGGAGGTGGCCGATGACCCGCTCACGGTTCCTCATCCTCCCGCTCCTCCTTCTCGTGGTTCCGCTCCTGGGCGGCTGGAAGTTTCTGAGCCCGCCCCGCGCGTGGGACATCACCGACACGGGTCCGGGGGGCACCTGGCCCATCGAGTTCCACGCCGGGGATGTCGTGCCCCAGGGCCTCGACACCCACGAGGAGAAGTGGGATCTCATCCAGCAGTCCTACGACCACTGGGGCGAAGAGGTCCCCTGCTCGCCCATCGAGGCGGTTCAGGGCGCGGACATCAACAACAGCACGCAGGGATTCGGCGCGTCGGGCCTCACGACCCTTACGTTCAATGACCCGACCAATGCCCTGGGCTCCAGCA
The DNA here is from genome assembly GCA_023954745.1 of Deltaproteobacteria bacterium. Lineage (GTDB taxonomy): Bacteria > Myxococcota_A > UBA796 > UBA9615 > UBA9615 > JAGSHC01. The sequence continues at coordinate 10,815 of JAGSHC010000031.1, forward strand.
CCCTCGCAGCGGCGTTGAGCTACACCAGCAACGGCGTGGTCACCAACAACGGGGTGACCTTCGCGGCCATCGCGGAGTCCCACATCGTCTTCAACGACTGGGTGGTCTGGGGAGACGCGGCGGACATCTCGGCCGCGTCCTGCTTCAACCGACACGACTTCATGTCGACGACCACTCACGAGATCGGACACACGATCGGCCTCGGTCACAGCTGCGAAGACGGCGAGGCGTGCAGCGACCCGTTGCTGCGCGGAGCGACCATGTACTGGTCCGGCGGCTCCTGCAGCAGCGCGAAGCGCATCCCCAACGAGGATGACGCTGCGGCCATCAACGTCGCCTACGGCGTCTCCATCGACTTCGAAATCGAGCCCGCCGACGGCCAGGAGCTGGTCGGTCCGGCTCCGCTCACTGCGTCCATGGACGTGCCGTCGGAGTACCAGGCCACGGTGGTCGAGTACGAGTGGAACTTCGGCGACGGGACCGAGCACATCATCACCACCACCGCCGAGAGCGTGGAGCACACCTGGGAGGAGGAAGGGCAGTACACCGTCACCCTCAGCATCCTGGGCGAGGACGCCGAGTGCGGTGGCGAGTATGAGGCTGAGGAGCGCAAGGTCGGCGTCGTGCTGGTCTGCAACGAGCCCCGCCCCGCCTTCGAGTTCGTGAACGAAGGTGACTTCACGGTGCAGATCGAGAACGTCTCCGATCTGGGTGCCTTTGGCTGCATCACCGACTTCGTCTGGATTCTGGATGGCGACGAGGACAGCGCGCTGCGCACCTACGAGCCGACGTACGTGTTCGACGACAACTCGAGCCATACCGTGACTCTCCGAGCCTCGGGCCCTGGCGGTGAGACCGAGATCACCCAGACCATCGACCCGACCAAGCAGTCGGGCGAGGGATGCAGCGCCAGTGTCGCTGGGACCGAGCCCGTCGGACTGCTGGCCCTGCTTATCGGAATGATGGGTTTGGTGCCCCTCGCGCGTCGCCGCCGGTAGAGTCCCGCGCCGAACCACGTTGTCCCCGGGCAGCGAAACGCGCGTAACTAGGCGCCTTTTACCAGTCGAAATCTGTCGAAGGACCTTTCCTTCGCGCCTGCATGCACCTATCACTTGGGGGCAAGCTTTGACCGAGGAATTGTCGTGACTCAGAACCCTGTCTACTGCGGCCGCTGCCACACGACCCGGCCTCCGCTCTTCTCCATTCGCACCTACACCTGCGTGATGTGTGGCAAGTCCCGCACCGTGGACGAGTACAAGGACGAGATGGCGAAGCTGCGCTCTGCGGCCCCTCAGGGGGACACGGGGGTGTACCCCAGCGCCGCCTGGCGTCCCGACGCCGGGACCGCCGCGCGGGTTGCTGCGGCGACGGCGCGACAGAATCCTCCGAAGGTCCGCCGGCCCAAGCCCGCGCCCCCGACACCCGCGAAGCCAAAGGCTCGGGCAAAGGCTGCTCCGAAGCCGGTCCCCGTCGCCAAGGCCCCCGCTGCGAAGGTGGCCCCTGCGCCGAAGCCTGTCGCGAAGCCGGCCCCCGTGCCGAAGCCTGCTGCGAAGGCGGTCAAGGCCGCTGCGGCGCCGAAGGCTGCGGCCGCGGCTCCCAAGGTCGTCGGTGTCGGCACCGGTTGCGCCTGGAAGGACTGCGGCAACACCGCCCGTCCGAGGAGCAAGTACTGCAGCCGAGCGTGCAGCAACAAGAACGCGCGCTACCGCCACTCGCAGCGGAAGTAGCGGTCCCCCCTTGCGGGGTCAGGGCTCTCAGCCCATCAGGATCGCGGCGATCCCCACGGGCCAGACGTACCAGGTGAACCTGTGCAGTCCTCCGCGCTTCACGAGCGCCACGAGCAGGACCAGCGCGAGGTAGCCCACGACCATCGCCGTGATGAATCCGACCGCCAGGGCGGCCAGGGAGGCGCCTTCGAAGGCGATGCCGTCCCGTGCGAGCAGCACCGCCGCTCCGAGGATGGCGGGCACCGCGAGGAGGAACGAGTACCGCGCGGCGAGGTCCCGGTCGAAGCCGAGGAACAACGCCACCGCAATGGTGGTGCCCGAGCGTGAGATGCCCGGCGTGATGGCGAGTCCCTGGGCCAGCCCGATGAGCAGAGCCGCCCCGATGCCCATGGAGGCTGCGGAGACGGCACCTCCCGAGCGCCACCTGGTGGCCAGGAGCAGGGCGCCGGTCACCAGGAGCGCAATGCCCACGGGCCGCACGCCATGGAAGAGCGACTCGAAGATGTCCTTCAGTCCAAGGCCGATGAGGGCCGTAGGAATCGTGCCGACCGCGACCAGGAAGGCGAGCCAGCGGTCGGGGTCGGCGCGGAGCCAGTCCAGGACGCCGCCGTCGTCTGGCTTCGGCGCACCGCCACCGGTCCAGGAGCGGACGATTCGGCCCAGGTCGTTGCGGTAGAACCAGAGCACCGGGAGCAAGGTGCCGACGTGCAGGACCAGGTCGAAGAGGACCGCCTGCTCTGTGGCGAAGAAGCTGTCACCGAGCCACTGTTGGAAGAGGACCAGGTGACCGGAGGAGCTGACGGGGAGGAACTCGGTCAGGCCCTGGACGAGGCCCAGGAGCGCTGCCTGAAGCCAGTCCTTCATTCGTCTTCGACCGGAGCCTGCACGACGAGGCCGCGCTCGGGCCACATGGCGAGCGGCCACAGGACGCGCGCGAGGCCCTGCACCCCCGAGAAGTCCGCCTTGGGAACCAGGTCACCGAAGCAGTCCCGGAGCTCGACCGACGGAATGGCGCGGAGCTCGACGCTGACGTCGCCTTGCAGGGCGCCGTTCTCCACGTTGAACATCAGGATCGCCCGCCCCTTGGAGGTGCGGTCCGCCTTCAGCGCGGTGTCGTAGCAGGCCTGGAAGTCGGCCTCGAGGGGTTGCAGTGAGGCGTAGACAGCCTGGGTGAGAGCAGGGGGGCGCACGCTGGGAGACTTGAGTCCCGGGACCATGCTCGGCAGGGGGTTGCGGCGCCGATTCTTTTCGGCGGTCTTCGCTGCCTCCATGGGGTCCATCGGCGTCGCCGCCTCTCTGGGCGCACCCCCGGTGACCGTGGCCGGGGTGGGGGGCATCATGGGCGTGAGGGAGCGGCCCTTCGTGTCGAGCGGCTCCGAGCGCGAGGTCTCGGCGGTTTGACCGAACCAGAGAAACGCGCCCCCTCCGAGGACCAGAAGAGCGACGGCGGTCGCGATCAGCAGTTGTCGGTTCTCGCCTTCGCTCATCTCGTCTCCGTCGCCTGCCCCCGAGGGGCGCCGGATGGTAGTACAACTCTCCAACCATGTTCGTCGCCCAGATCCGAGAGACCATCTGCATCGCCCACCGCGTCCTGTCGGCGGATGGGAAGTTGGGCCCGTTGCACGGTCACAATTGGACGATCGAGGTCTCGCTCGGCGCGGAGTCTCTCGATGAGCGTGGACTGGTCGGCGACGCACCGGCTCTGCGGCGCGCGCTCCACGAGGTCGTCGATTCCATCGATCATCGGACCCTGGACGATCTGCCCGCATTCCTCGAGCCGAGCTCCCGCACGGCCCCCGCGTTTGCCCATTGGGTGGCGCAGCGACTGGGGCCGGAGCTGCCGTCGGGCCTGGCCCTCGTTTCGGTCCGGGTGGTCGATGGCACCGGAGCCGTGGTCTCCTGGGCGCCGAGGGGCGTGCAGTGACTGAGCAGAAGACGCGGCGGAAGAAGCAGCGGGGAGCTCCGGCCGAGAAGGCGAAGTGTCCGTGCGTGTACTGCTATCTGGAGTCCTACAACGTCATTGAGGTGAGATTCGCCCGCACGCTGAAGTCCGCCTCGGTGAACAGCTCCAACCTCAGTGAAGAGACTGCTCCCCGCGAGATCGTGGGGCGCGGGTACTACGTGTGCGATGGGTGCCTCGCGGTGCTCGACTACCACGAAGAGCACCACCTCGATCCAGGGCGGCACGGATTCTTCAACATCCTCAGCGGCGCCTACATGCTGTTCCTCATCTGGCTGATGGTGGCGGTCTGGTGGGTCGCCAGCGGCAACTTCGATCGCCTGCTGGACCCGCGCACGATCGGGATGGGGGGGGTGCTGGCCATCGTGGCTCTCGGGGTGTGGTTGCTGCGCGCCACCGTGCACTTCCGCTACCTGCGTCAATGGCGTGAGGCCCGAGGGAAGCCGATGTTCCCGCGGAACACCCTCGGCGCGTTCACCAGCCTGCGCGACAAGCGCAGCCCCGAGCTGGGCGCGTACCTCCCGGTCCGTTTCGACGACTCGCTCCGCCTCGCGGGGCTCCCGGGATCGCCTCCGATCCGAGCCATCGGGCCGGGCGGGGAGCCCTGGGGGCAGGGGGCGGAGACCAACTTCGCAGGGCGGGGCGACAACGACATGTATCGGCTGGTGTGGATCTCCTGGAGGTTGTGGCCGCTGACCCGCGTGGTGGTCCCCGAGGGGGTCGAGTGGGACGAGCCGCCGCAGCCGTCGGTGCAGGAACTCGAGGTCGCCGCTGCGTCCTTCGCGGGGGTCGGACTGACCACGTTCTTCGTGCTGGCGCTGGGGCTGCACCCCCTCGTCTCGGTGGGCGTGGGGATCGCCGTCGGCGTCGGGGCGTTTTTCGGCGGGCGCACGGCCCGCCTGCGCCTCGAAGAGCGCCGGGCAGAGAAGTACGGCGGACCCGCCGTCTAGCGAGGTGTTCAGGGGCGATCCGGGGGTTCCCGGAGGTCGGCCCGAGGCCTCCGTCGGTTTGACACTGTCTGCCCCGTCCGGTACTAGGGCGTCCCGATCTGATGAACCTGGTGCGAACGGGCCCTGATTTTGGCGCTCACAAGCACTCCATCAGCCGGCTAGTGACGACTCAAAAGGACGATCCATTGCACGCCGCAACTGCCTCAGAGCAGCTACCACCGCCAGTCACCGAGGGGCTCCCCCACGGTGCCCGTCGGATCGCGTTTCTCGCGGCGTTGCTGATCGTGCCGGCCATGTGTGCCGGGTTCTCGGTTGGGGGCCTCGGGGCCGCCGCGAGTGTCGTCGTGGGCGGATTCATCGCCGTCGTCAATTTCTGGCTCCTGTCGCGTCTCGTGGTGGCTACCACCGCGAGCGAGGACCTCAGCGCCGCCAAGCTGCTCTTTCAGTTGATGAGCAAGTTGGCTGTGCTGGGCATCCTCATCGCCGTGTCCGTCTTCGCCTTGGGGCTCGACCCCCTGGGATTGTTGCTCGGCCTCGGCGTGATCTTCGCGGCGGTCCCGCTCAACCTCTTCTCGGAATGGATGGCGGCTCGCTGAGCCGTCTGGAGAACGTCACATGAGTTCGATGTTCGCACTCTCCGGAGGTTTCACCTGGCTCGGCTCGGTGGTTTCGGAGTACCTCCACTTCCCCCACGGGCAGGAGGTGCGCTTCGCTCACTCCGTCCTCGTGATGGTGGTGATCTTGATCGTCGCGGTCCTCGCACGCATGTCCCTCAAGGGAGTGCCCGAAGGGCGTGATGGACTGATTCCCGAGGCCAACCTGCGGCCGCGGAACCTGTTGGAGCTCTACACGGAGTCCATGTACAACATGGTCCGCGGGCTCCTGAGCAAGGAGGACTCGCAGCGGTTCTTCCCGCTCATCGCGGGGATCTTCCTCTACATCTTCGTCAGCAACATCATGGGCGTCATTCCCGGCTTCTCGCCGCCGACGGACCATGTGAACACCAACCTCGGCATGGCCCTGCTGGTGTTCCTGACCTACAACTACTACGGCATCAAGCGGCAGGGTATTGGCGGCTACATCAAGCACATGATGGGCCCCGTTCTGGCTCTCGCGCCCCTGCTGCTTCTCATCGAGATCATCGGGCACATCGTGCGCCCGCTCTCGCTGTCGATTCGCCTCTACGGAAACATGTCCGGTGACCACCTGGTGCTGGACATCTTCATGAACCGATTGCCGGAGTTCGTCAGCGCCATCATGGGCTGGGGCATCCCGGTGATCTTCCTGGGTTTGGGCATCTTCGTGTCCCTCATCCAGGCCTACGTGTTCTCGCTCCTGTCCCTCGTCTACATCGCCTTGGCCGTCGACGTACCCGACGACCACCACTAGTCCCTTCACCACTTCCAGCCTGCAACCACGGCTGGGCTCCCCGGAGATCCGATAATGAACCGCAAGCAGACTGTTTTTCTCGCTCTGAGCCTCTTCGCCGTCATGGCGATGCCCTCCATGGCCTTCGCTGAGGGCATCGCGCCCGAGAGCCAGGGCTGGGTTGCCCTCGGTGCCGGCCTCGCCATCGGCCTCGCCGCCATGGGCTGCGGTGTCGCTCAGGGAATCGCCGCCTTCGCCGCCCTCCAGGGCATCGCGCGCAACCCCAGCGCGGCCGGCAAGATCCAGACCCCGATGATCATCGGCCTCGCGCTGATCGAGTCGCTCTGCATCTACGCCCTGGTCATCGGCTTCCTGCTGCAGGCCAAGCTCTAGTCTGAAGCGTTAGCTTCCAGACTTCGTCGACGAGGCGGCCTCCTTCGGGAGTGCCGCCTCGTCGCGCTTGGGGGGCGCGGCCTGGGGGGCCACGGCGGGTCCGCGTCAGTTTCCGCGCTTCCCTGTGCGCCGCCGAAACCCGGGCTGATAATGTCGCCCCGGTTTTGACCGTCGCCCGGTCCTACGGAGCGGTCCCGGACCAGGTGAGGGCATGACCTGCGCCCTCGCGAACGATCACCAAGGGGTTCTCATGCGTCGCTCGATGCTCTTCATCCTGCTCATCCTCATCTCTGCGGGCCTGCTCGCGTCCCCCGCCTTCGCGGCGAAGAAGAAGAAGAAGAAGAAGAAGAAGGGTGAGGAGGAGCCGCCGCCCGTCGGTGAGATGTTCGTCGGAAACCTGCCCTGCTACGCCCCGCCCGACTTCGCCGCGATGTCCGAAGGAAACCGCCGGATGGAGCGCCAGAAGGGCTTCCAGGCGGTGAACAAGCTCGTGACTGGCCAGGCGGTCGGCAAGGATGGAGCGCCTCTCGAGTCCTACAAGATCGAGATGGATGACTACGACTACTTCGAGCGTGCCTTCCTCGGCCGCCCGCAGCTGCTCGACTCCTGGCTGACGGAGAACTTCAAGAAGTGCTCCGACACCGGAAACAAGAAGATGAAGGAAGCCGACTACGTCAGCTACCTCGCCAAGATCGGCCGCGAGCTGGAGTCCAACGAGTGCTACCGCCCGCTGGACTATGAGTGGCACGACTTCTTGGACATCGGAACGGGCTGGCAGCGTCGCGTGCATGCATGCAAGGGCGACAAGGTCCTCATCGAGGGCACCAACGCCGAGAACGGGCAGTACACCATCGCTGACACCGGCAAGATGGCGAACAACACGTTCATCACGGCGGAGGGCGACCCGAACACCCCCGAGGCCGGCGAAGCTGGCCTCGTCCCCGAGCTGCCCCTGGGAGCGTTGGTGATGCGGTTCCAGGCTGAGGACGACTCCTACACGAAGTACTACAAGATCGGCCTCGCGACGGAGTGGACGGCCCCGGACCACGGGTTTATTTCGTTCTCGGTCAACGACACGACCTACTACGACAACAAGTTCCGCGACATCAAGGGCGCGATCGACTACCTCGGTGTGGACATCTACCCCGAGGAGACGGAGGACAAGGTCGAGTAGCTCCCCTCGGGCTTCGTCCATGTCTCGCAAGCGCGTCCTCCGCGTGCTCTTCGTGCGCCCCGCAGCGGGGCACGCGCTGCAGACCCTGCTCGGATTTGACGAGCGGCGTGACCCTGCGTCCGTCCTCCCCGTCGGGCTCCTTCGTCTCGCTACAACCGCGAAGCTCGGCTCCCGTCATCGGGTGTTCGTGCACGACGCCCGGCGGGACCGGGCGGGGAATCGCTCGACGCGGGCTGTCGCCAGCGTCACGAAGGCCGAGATCACCCTCGTCGAGATGCAGCTCCCCCTGCTGGCCGACGGGCTGGAAGCAGCGCGCGCCGCCAGGGAGGGGGGCAGCCGACTGGTCCTCGGCACTGGTCCGCTCGTGGCTCGCTGGCCCGAGAGCCTCGCCGGCATGCCGGAGTTCGATGGGCTGCTCCACCCGGGTGGGGCGCCCTCACTCCTGTCGCTCCTGGAGAGCGCGGAGACCGACTCGCTCGATGCCGCGTCGCTCGTCGACGCCCTCGCCCTCTCTCCTGGTGCCCCGGCACCCGAGGCTGCGGGCACGGACCGTCGATTGCTCGACTACGCCGCCTACCGACTCGCCCACGACGCCCAGCGGGCGGGGCGCGGGCACCGGGTGGACAAGGGGCGACACGCCGCCAGCCCTCTCCTGCTCGAGGACGAGGCCGGCGCGCTGCGCACCGTGTCTTCGGTGCGTGCGGAGCTCGAGGAGTGTGCTCTGCTCGGTATTCCCAACCTGGCCCTGAGGACGGCCCGGGAGCGCCCCACGGCTGCGTACCTGACAGAGCTCCTCGCCGGTGGAGGCCGGAGGCGGGTGGTGCTTCCGAGACCGTTCGGCGCGGGAGGCGACCTGGAGCCGCTGACGCGACACGGCGCGACGGCCATCGATCTCGGTGACATTTCGGTGGGCGACCCCAGTGAGCTGGACGAAATCGCGTCGTGGGTCGACGCGGCGCGAAGCGCGGGTCTCGTGGCCTTCGGTCGGGCCTGCTTCGGACAGGCTGATCTGGAGGCCGAGGAGCGTGGACTCGAGCGGCTGCGTCGCTGGGATCTACCCATGGGGGCGGTGCTCACCGCGTCGGTGCCTCCCGAGGCAGGCGCTGCGCGCGCGTGGTCCCAGTGGCTCAGCGCCCCGCGGCCCGACTTCGTGCCGCCGACTCCAGGGGGGCACCGGACCCACGAGCTCGCCGAGCGCGCGCGGGTGTTGCTCGCAGAGCACGATCAGCGAGGAGCCCGTGCCTTTGTCGGGCGTCTGGCGAAGATCGCCCGAAGGGGCTGATCGGACACCCCGGGCCCGGGAACTAGACCTGTCCGTGGGCCTCGGTCAGGCTGTCCGCGACGGCCTCAGCGAGCACGGAGATCAAGAGCTCCGCGCGCTTTACGAGGTTGAGCTCGGACAGCATCTCCTGCTTTCTCACGGGCTCCGCCGGCGCCGTGCTCGCGATGGCGTCCAACACGTGGCCCGGATCCGCGTCAGGGGAGAAGATCTTGTCGGACTCCTGTGCCTGAAGCTGAGGAACGCGCGCGACCACCGTGCTGAAGAGCTGGCGCACGGTCGCGAGCTGACGAGTGAGCGTGTCCCCCTCACCTCCCACAAGCTCAGCGCCCTGGACCTTCGCCCGCATCACCCGGAAGTCGTGCGGCGTCTCCAGCTCCTCCAAGACGCGCCCACGCCCCACCCCGCGCAGCACGAGGTTGGACCGGCCGTCGGGCAGAGCGCTGAACATGATGATCTCGCCGATGCAGACGACGTCGTGCACCTCTGGGGCGCCGTAGTAGTCCGTTTCGAATCCTGGCTTGAGCAACGCGATCGCGATGCGCTGGTCGGCCTCCATTGCGTGGCTCACCATCGCCCGATAGCGCGGCTCGAAGATGTGGAGGGGCAGAAGCGTGCCGGGGAAGAACACCGAGTTGGGCAACGGGAACACGGGGAGCTCCGCGAGGACGGCTCCAGGCTCGAGTTGTTCGGTGGTCTGAAGGCTCGTCTGGGTCATTGCGAGAGCTCCGGGAGGGACGGGACCGAGCCTCCATGCTGCCGCGCAAAGTCCGCGAGGTCCTCCGGAACTGGAGCGATCAGACGGATCGGGTGCTCCTCGATGGGGTGGGCGAGGCCCACGGACCAGGCATGCAGGCCGTGTCTGTGCAGGCCGAGGCGGGCCACGTCGGTGGCGTCGTACTCGCCGTCCCACCAGCGAAGGAAGGCCTCCCCCCCGCCGATGTAGAGCTTGTCCCCCACCAACGGATGGCCGGCGTGGGCGAGGTGCAGGCGAATCTGGTGGGTGCGTCCAGTCAGCGGCTTCGCGAGGACGAAGGTGTACCCCCTGCCCGCCTCTCCCCAGTCGTCGGAGCCGAAGTGGGTGAGGGGCTGGACTTGGGTCTGCGCAGCCTGCCCGTCTTCGTGCACCCGCATCCGGATCCGGATGTTTCCGTTGTCCGGCGCGATGGGGGCGTCGATGAGGAACTCCTCGGCGATGTGGCCACGCACCAGAGCCAGGTACTGCTTGCTGATCCGGCGCTTCTGGAACGCCTTCTTCACCTTCCGGTCCGCCTGGATGTTCCGGGCGAACATGAGGACCCCAGAGGTCTCCCGGTCGATGCGGTGCAGCGGGCGAAGCTCTGTCGGCTCGCCGTCGGCCTCCAGCTGGCGCTCCGCCAGCGAGCGGGCAGCGACCTTGCGTGGCCCGAGCGGGTAGCAAAGGAGTCCCGGCGGCTTGTTCACCACGTACATGTGGGGGTCGCACAGCAACACGTCGAGCCGCTCCGGGGGCGCCGGCATGAACGGGTCTGCCGGCGTCATGTCCGGAACGTCCGCCATGAGGGTCTCGCCGGCCCGCATGGGGGAGTCCGGCCCGAGACGCTCGTCCTCACCGCGCCACCAGAAGGAACCGGCCTCGATCGCCTCGGCCACCGCTTCCTCGGTCGCTCGGGGCACCACCATCAGCAGGTACGCATCGAGCCTCAGCCCGTCGCCCTTGCGTTTGACCCGGTGCGGGATGGGGCGGTCCTTCAGAGGACGCATGCTGTGCTTTGGTGGCGCATGGGGGGTTGGCTACCATGCTCAGCCATGAGCGTCACCCGAAGCTGCGCGTCCTGCGGTCGCCCGAATGGCCCCAAGTTCGTGAGCTGCATGTACTGCGGTGGCGAGCTGCCGCCGGCGGGTGAGTCCGCGGTTGCTCTTCAGGTGGACCCCGCAGAGAAGGCTGAGCGGGCGCGGGAGCTGTTGGACTCGCTGAGCGCGAAGGCCCGGTCGATGATGCCGCCGTCGGTCCTCACGAAGCTCGAAGCGGACGCGGCGTACGCTCGCGAGGCGGAGCCGGCGCCCTCTCCCGACTCTCCCGCGCCTCGTGCGTCGGCGCCTGCCCCTGCGCCCCCATCGGCGCGATCGACGGGGCCACGCCTTGTGTACTCAGCACCTCCGCGGGAGGCGCCGGTTCGAGCTGTGGCCGTAGGGCGCGGCCCACCCGTCGTGCCCCTGGCGGGGGAGCGCTCGTCGCACTCCATCGCGGACCTGCCGCCGGCCAATCAGGAGGAAGGGCGTGGCAGCTTCGAGGCCACGATGCTGGAAGCCCTTGGTCGAGGGGGCGGGCCGTTCGGTCCGCGGAAGGCCCCATGGCGGCTGATGCTTCTGCCTTCGTCTTCGTATCGGGAGGGGCTTCCGTGGCTGCGATCGCGGCTTGCGCGCACGGTGGGCATCGACCTCTATACGGCGAGCCAGCATCTCCAGCGTTCCATCGCCACCTGCCTCGGGGTCGCGGATGAGGCTGTGGAACTCGAACCGGTGCGGGACGCCCTCGGGGAGGCGGACTTCGAGGTGGCGATTCTGCAGAGAAGAGAGTGGGTCCGGGGTCGGCTCCCGCGCATCGTTCACGAGATCTTGGACCTGCACGAGGACCCTCTCCTCTTCACGCTCGAAGACGGAGAGCCCATCGCGGTTCCACGCCGCACCCTTCACGCGGCCCTTCTGGCGGAGATCAGTCCGGTCCGCGAGTCGATCCGCATCGAGAAGAACCGGTGGGGGGTTCCGATCAAGACCGAGCGCGCTTCTCTCGGCGACAGGTTCACTCCCTACCTCGCGTTGGACCTGCTGCTCGACGATGACCCACGGCCGCTCCGGATTCGCAGCTCGGCCCTCGACTTTGCTGAGCTGTTTGGCTCCGACGTACAGATCGCCGCAACCCTCAACATGCGGCACCTCGTGTCGGTCCTCAGTCCCCGGGACCGAGAGCTGCCGTTGGACGTGGACTTCCGCAAGGTCCAGGTGCTCCCCGGGCCCCAGGAGCGGGAGCAGGCGGGAGGCATGAAGCCGGGCACGGTGCCTCGCCGAGCGGTGGACTTCACCGAGTACGGGCTCCTCAGGGCGCTGGCGTTGCACCCCCTGTAGAGTCCCGGGCACTTCCGGAGTCCCTTCTTGGCCAATCTCATCTGGCTCGTGTCCGCCTTGTTGGTGCCCCTTGTGTGGCTGGTCTCGCTGTTCACCGGGGTGGGCGAGGAGATGTCCCACGTGTTGGTCGCGGTGTTGGCCGGCTTCGCCGTGGTGGGCGCAGCGTTCCAGCTCTCGTGGGGCTGCGAGCTCGCGGAGCAGGACATTCCTCCGGCCCTGGCTCTGATCATCCTGGCCCTCGTGGCCGTGCTTCCCGAGTACGCCGTGGACCTGCACTTCGCGTGGGTGGCCGGGGTGGACCCCTCCTCGGGGTACCTCGATTACGCGGTGGCCAACATGACGGGGGCCAACCGGGTGCTCATCGGCGTCGGGTGGGCGTCGCTCGTGATTGTGCTGTGGCTGCGCAATCGAGAGAAGCAGCTGCATGTGGACAACGATCAACGGTTGGAGCTGGGCTTCCTGCTGATCGCGACTCTGTACTCCTTTGTGTTGCCCCTCAAGCAGACGATCTCGGTCCTCGACTCCGCGGTGTTCTTCGGAATCTTCATCTTCTACGTCATCCGCGCCATGAAGTCGGCCGGGGCCAGTCACGACCTGGTGGGGCCTGCGCGGTGGATCGATGACCGGGTGGACAAGGGCGGGAGGTGGGCGATCGTCCTCCTCTTCCTCGTCTACGCCTGCGGGGCCATCTGGTTCAGCGCACACCACTTCGCCGACAGCCTCGTCGCCATCGGAAAGACGATGGCCGTCGATGAGTTCATCCTGATCCAGCTCGTGGCCCCGCTGGCAAGTGAGGCCCCCGAGTTCATCGTCGCGATCCTGTTCGTGATCCGGCATCGGCCGTCGACGGCTCTTGCAGCGCTGGTCTCCAGCAAGGTGAATCAGTGGACCCTGCTGATCGGCGCCTTGCCCATTGCCTACTCCCTGGCGCGCTGGTCGGTGGGGGATGCCTCCCCCCCGACCCCATCGGCCATGGAGCTCAGCAGCCGTCAGGTTGCGGAGCTGCTGCTCACTTCGGCGCAGAGTCTGTTTGCGGTGGCCGTTCTGGCGGACCTGCGCTTCACGCTGAAAGAGGGCTTGGCGTTGGCGGGGCTGTTCATCGCGCAGTGGTTCTTCCCCGGGAACCTGTCGCGCTACCTGTTCGCAGGGACCTACCTCGTGCTCGTGTTGATCATTGGGTTCGGCACGCGGCGCAAGCAGCAGGAGTTCCTCAAGCTCCTGAAGGCCGGCCGATGAGCCGCGCGGCGTGGTCCGTGGTGGCGCTGGTGCTCGTCGGCTGCGGTCCCAAGGAGACCACCCGCGTCGAGACGGCCCCGGTCACGGCGAAGGCACCGGCCAGCGGTGTCGACACGAAGACGACCTGTTGCGCTGAGTGCAGAGCGGCGTCGAGCAGGGACCCTCAGGCACGTGACCTGGAGCTTCTTGAGTGCGGTTCGTACCGGGGCCAGACGATCAACGGCGCGCCTGCGCTCTCGGATCAGTGCGCTACGTGGTTCGCGGAGCACCCGACGATGGTGGGTGGCTGCGGTGCCGCGCGCTGAATCGGCCGATCGGAGCGGATATAGTGACGGCGCTTCGGAGAGTCGCTGGACTCAGCGCTCGGGTGGAGGGCCCTGGTTGATCTCGTCGTTCGCCCGCGCATCCGCGCTCATGCTCTTGCTCATCGTCGCGCCGCTGACGGGCTGTCCGCCCGACGACGGCTCGGTGCCGCAGGCGTTCCCGACCCTCGACGAGTCCGCGACGCCCACGGTCACGGTCGTGGACGACGACAAGCTCATCGTGCGGATCTGCACCATCCTTCCGAGCTCGGGGCCGTCCAAGGATGTCGGGGCGGAGATCCGGAGGGGCGCCGACATCGCGCGCAGCGCGATCGAGTCGAGCAAGCACACCTTCCAGTGGACGGACAAGGACACGAAGTCGACAGAGCCTGGGGCGATGGCTGCGTTCCGTGCGTGCTTCAACGAAGGTCACCACATCATCATCGGCCCGGTGCATCCCGCAGCGATCACTGCCCTGATTCCAGTGGCTGCATCGCACGACGTGGTGCTGATCATTCCGGAGCTTGGGGCCGCCGTGCCGTCGACCTGGGGCCCGAGCATGGCGGCTGTGGCGCCACCGGCGACGGAGATGGGGCGCATCGCGGGGAACAGCGCCCGCCGTGCCCGAGGACTTCGAAAGGGCGCGGTGCTTCACGTGCCGAAGGTCTTTGGGGAGGGTCTGCGGGACGCCTTCAGCAAGGAGTTTCTGGAGGCGGAGGAGGGCGGCACGATGGTCGACACCCGCGAGCTCGCGCCCGACAGCCCGCAGAGTTGGGGTGCCGCGGCGAAGGAGCTGGCGAGTCAGGGCGTGGATGCCCTGTTCGTGGTGGGGCCCCCGGAGCCGAGTCGGGCTGTGGCGAAGGCCGTGCGAGGCACGAAGACCCACGCGTGGTTCATCGACTGGGCGATGCACCCGCCGGTGCTTGACGCGGCGGCACCCGATGCGCGGGCGCAGGTGCACTGGGTGAACCGCGCCCTGCCCCGCGGCGAGTTTGAGGTCGCGTACCGCGATCGGCACCAGGCGAAGCCGGAGTATCCTGCCGGTGCGGGCTACGACGCAGTGAAGCTCGCGACCCTTGCGGTCGCTGGGTCCAAGAGCAACTGGCATGAGGACATCAGCGCCGCGCTGCGCAAGGTCGACAACCTGCCGTCGGCCTTCGGCACGGCCCAGGTTGTCGAAGAGGGCGGGATCGTGTTCGTGGATGCCGCGGGCTACCGGCTGATCGAGCCAGTCCCCCTGCCGGACACCAATGAGTGGGTCTTCGGCGGCTTCGAGTGATGGGCCCCGAGCGCGGTGCCTCCACTCCTTGCGCCCTCGGTCGCAAGCCCCCGAAGGGGCGCCGCACCCCACTCCTTCGGACCCTTGCCTTCCGCCCCCGCGGTGCCGCCTCTGCTGACGTGAGGCTACGCTGCCCCCGTGGCAGACGACTCCAATGACGGCTCTCCCGGCTCGCGCCTCAGGGATGGCGCGCGCGCGGCCCGGTTTCTCGTGGGACAGCTGCGATCCCGAGCCTGGACCGTCGACGATCGACTGACCGCGGCTGCCCCGGAGCGCAAGCCGTCCGTGCTCCTGGTGAAGACTCCTCCGTGGGACACCCGCCTCGCGCCCCTCGGGATCAACTACCTGAGCCGCTACCTGCGCACCCACGGCGTCGACGCGCCCGTCTGGGATTGCAACATCGACACCTACCTGCGCTTCCGCATGGACCAGAAGCAGCTCTGGGACATGGAGGAAGCGGTCTTCTGGTTCACGCCCGAGCGTGTGGCAGAGGTCTTCAACCACGAGTGCGACATCGTCGCCCGCCGCATCATCGAGGCAGACACTCCCTACGTCGGCTTCAGCCTGACGATGGAGGGCATCCAGTTCGCGAAGCTGGTCACGGACCGCATTCGTCGCGACGCGCCGGACAAGATCATCGTGATGGGTGGGCCCGGAGTGGCGTTCCCGGAGTTCCGCGCGCTCTTCCCGCGCGGGGCGGTGGACCTCTTCGTGGTGGGCGCCGGCGAGGAGGCCCTCCGGCTCATCGTCACTCAGGGAGTCAAGCCAGACGGCACCGCGCAGCACGGGCGCCTTCCGGACACCCTCCAGATGTGGCGGGATGAGCCCGACCACCCCGACTGCCCTCTCTGCATCAGCCACCCCGTCACTCCTCAGCAGTTCGAGCACCCGGACTTCGAGGGCATCGACCTGTGCAAGTACAGCGGGCGCGACCACATCGCTCTGATCATGGGTCGCGGCTGCTTTCGGTCGTGCGCCTTCTGCTCCGACAAGCCCGACCAGGGGAAGTACCGCGCCTTCGACTTCGAGAAGCTGATGCAGGCCATCGCCTTCTACAAGGAGCACTACTGGATCGGCGGGATCACCTGGAACGACTTGATCCTCAACGGGAACATCAACCAGCTCGAGCGGTACTGCGACGTGCTCTTGGAGAACAACGTCGACCTCGTCTGGGATGGTCAGGCCACCGCGCACCGCGTGATGAACAAGCGCCCGCACCTCTTCCACAAGATGGCGGACGCCGGCTGCACGGACCTCACCTACGGTCTCGAGTCGTTCAACAACGACGTGCTCGCCATTATGCGCAAGGGCTACACCGAGGATGTCGCGGTCCACACCCTGCGCAACACCAAGGCCGCCGGGATGGTCACGGGGATCAACATGATCTGCGGCTTCCCCGGCGAGACGGAGGCGCAGTTCCAGCACACCCTGGACGCCCTCGAAGAGCATCGAGACGACATCGATCGCGTCACCTCGCTCAGTGTCTGCGCGGTGGTGCCCGGCTCTCCGCTGTGGACCGAGCACGCCAAGTTCGGCATCCAGCGTCCCAAGCCTGGCCACTATCACGAGTGGGAGACCCTGGACGGCACGAACACGCTGCCCGTGCGGATCGACCGTCACGCGCGCATGAAGGCCCGGGTCGCTGAACTGGGGCTCAGTGCAGTGATTCAGAGCACCGACGAGTTCGACCCGGACGTGCGGGCGGAGCTCGCGCGGAAAGAAGCCCTCACGATGCGTTGAGGCGTCCGGTAGCTTCTCGGCCATCGGAGCCCGCCCATGAACATTCTGTCACTTCGCTTCCTGCTGCTCGTTCTCCTGTCCCTCGCTGTGGGTTGCGCGCCGCTTCGTCGCGGAAGCGGTAGAGGTGGCGGGAGCGACGATGACGACTCTGCTTCCGCGGACGACGACGACGCGACGGGTGACGACGACGACGCAACGAGCGACGACGACGACGACGCAACGAGCGACGACGACGACGATGACGACGACGACGACGGGGCTCCAATCCCCAATGAAGACGACATCCTCGGGGTGACCTTCGCGCTGAATCTCGAGAACGCGACCTGGGTGGAGCCGGCTGGGGTGGGACCGCTCCTCGTCGGTCAGCTCGAGAACGACATTGGTTTCTCGCCACTGCCGAGCAGCAACCTCGGAGGGAATGACATCGAGCTTCGGCTCGGTGCCTTGGAGCTGGGGGGGGGCCAGGACCCCTGCATTGAGACCTCAACCTCGAACGGCGATTGGGCAAACCCGACGGCCGACGTGAGCGGGGGCGTGATTCTGCTGGGAGGCTTCCCCTTGGACCCGGCGTCGCTGGTCATCGTCTTCGGGTCGACATCGAGCATCATCGACGGGTCCCTCAGCGGGACTACGGACATGCGCAACCTGTACGCGGACGTGGGCTTGGGGAGTCCGGACGAGCTCTGCGACCTGCTTGTGTCGGTGGGCTCGACTTGCGCTCCTTGCTCCGATGGCCAGAGCTACTGCCTCGACTTCGAGATTGAAGACCTCACGGGCTCCATCGCGTTGGAGTTGCCACTTCAAGCCCGCACTGAGGCGGACGTCGACAGCGACCCCAACTGCAACTGAAGGCTCAGCCCGGCTGCGCGGGAGCTCCCGGTAGGCCGGGGTTGTAGGGGCCCACGAGGATGTCGGCCTCCGTCGCCGCTGCCGCGTCCATCACCCGGTACAGCTCGATGGCCCCTCCGATGTCGGCCGGGCAGGCCACGTTCTGCTTGCCGTAGGCGGAGTCGCCCCGCAGGACCCACGCGGTGACCGTGCTCTCGTCTTCGCTCATGTAGAAGCCGTGCACGCCCCACTCGCCGAGGCAGCCTCCGAGCTGCACGCTGACGACGACGATGGCTTCGCCCTCTTCGAGGTCATCCGCCACGGCGACCACCGCGTCCTGGACCTCCTGGTTGTTCCCGGCGCAGTCGTTGGCGAGGAAGTCGGCGGCCTCGGACCCGTCGTGGATCAAGAAGGCGTCGTCCCGGAAGAAGTCGCAGAACAAGCCTCCGGGGTCCATGGCGATGGAGGTGAACTCTTCCAGCGCGGTGCCGTCGGGCGGGGGGCCGCCGGAGTTGTCGGCGCAGCCCACGAGTGGGGCCGCAAGAGCCAGCGCGGCAAGACAGAGAAGCAAGCGGTGCATGACCTACTCCTCGCCGAGGATGGTGACGGGACCGCCGGGCAGCTCGGGGTTCCAGATTCCCACGAGCATCTCGATCGTCTCGGCATCCGCTGCACCCTCGACCACGATCATGGACTGGCCCTCGCCGAGGTCGTCGGTGCACGCGATGTTGTTGCGACCGTAGCTGGTGTCCTCCTTGAGCATCCAGACGTTCAGCTCGGCTCCGTCGAGGTACACGCCAGCGACGTCGAAGTCTTGGATGCAGCCCCCGAGCTGGGCGCTCACCATGATGAGGGTCTCGTTCTCGAGCAAGCCCGCGAAGGCAGCCTCGATGTCGGCGCGGGCGTCCTCCTGGTCGGTGCATCCCTCCATCCAGGAGTCGATGTCTTCGTCGGAGTCGATGAACTTCGCGCTGTCCTGGGCCTGGCAGAAGATGCTCGGCTCCCCGACGACCTCAAACTGAAGAGCCTCGCCGGCTGGGGGCTCACCCCCGCTGTTGTCGACGGGTGCACACGCAGCGGTGAGCGAGAGGAGGCAAAGGGCAAGGGTGGTGGATCGGAACACGTGCATCGGTCTCTCCCAGGTGAGCCGTTCAAGGTGGCTCGAGAGACGGCAAAGCGCGATCCGTGCCGAGGGCGTCGGGCGGGGGCGTGCCCGACGGCCTCGGAGGACTCAGGCGGGAGCTACTTGCTCTTGTTCAGCTCGAGCTCGAGCTCGATGGTCACGTCCTCGCCGACCACGAGGCCGCCGGTCTCCAGGACGTTGTTCCACTCGAGGCCGTACTCCGTGCGGTTGACGGTGGTCTTGGCGGTGGCGCCGGACTTCGTGTTGCCCCACGGGTCGACGACTCCCGAGACCCAGTCGGTGACGTTCAGAGTGACCTCCTTGGTGGTCCCGCGCATGGTGAGGTCACCCACGAGATCGAACGACGTTCCGTCGGCGCCGACGTTGACCACCTTCTTGCTCTTGAAGGTCATCGTGGGGTGGTTGGCGGCGTCGAAGAAGTCGGGGCTCTTGAGGTGCTCGTCGCGCTTGCTGTTCTCGGTGGAGATGGAGGCGATGTCGATGGTGACCTCGGCCGACAGCTTCGTCAGGTCCTTGCCGTCGTAGTCGATGGTCGCCTCGACCTTGCTGAAGTCTCCGCGCACCCAGCTGACCGCGAGGTGCCGCACCTTGAAGCCCACGTGGCTGTGAGCGGCATCGATGGTCCAGGTGTCGGCCTGAGCGCTCGACGGAGCGAGGGAGACGAGGGAGAGCGCGGCAGCTGCAGCGACGGCGAGGGTGGTGCGAATCAGGGTCATGGCGACCTCCGTGTGTGTGTTCAGTGCGCCGGGGTGCGGCGACGAAGGAATCCTAATTCGCCCATCTCGGATGTGAATCCCACGCTTGCGCAACGTACTGGTGCGAAAAATGGACGAAACAGGATGAACCGGCCAAAACGCGGCCGACTTCGCCGCCGAGTACCCTCTGTACGGGAGCATCATTCGACCCATGCCTCAGCAGAGCGACCCGGCCCGGCCCGATCGAGCGCGCGCCCTCGCGGTGTTGGGTGTGGTTGCGCTCACTGCCGCTCTGAATGCGCCGGCCCTCGCCCGTTGGTTCGACAATCCCGACGACTGGATTCACCTCGCCCAGGCCCAGGCCGTCCTCGCTGGTGACCCCGGGGTCCTGGGGCGAGTCCTGGTCGGGGACCCCGGTCTCGCCTCGCTCCGTCCGGTGCCGAAGCTCTTCTGGCTAGTCGACTACGCCGTGTGGGGCTGGTCCGCGGGCGGCTACTTCCTCACCAACCTGCTGCTCCTCTGCGCGTTGACCGCTGGGGTCGCCGCTCTGGTGGCCCGAGTCACGGAGTCCGCTGGAGCCGGGGTCGCTGCGGCGTCCCTCGTCGGACTCTCCGTCGCCACGAACCAGCCCATGTACTACCTCGCGGCGCGGGACGACCTGCTCGCGGCGGTCTTCAGCGTGGGGGCGCTCCTCGCTTGGGAGCGGGGCAGGGAGCGCCTGCGTGGGCGCTCCCTCGCCGCGGCGCTCACGCTGTTCGCGCTGCTGTGCAAGCCCTCGGGAATCCTGATTCCAGTGGCGATGCTGGCCCTCGATCCGCGGGGGGGACTGCGCGCGCGTCTGGGTCGGCTGGCCCCGGTGCTCGCCGCCGTCGGTCTTTACGGCGTGATGCTCGTGGCAGCCATCGGCCTCGATCTCTCGAGACTGATGGCTGGCGGCGCCCCCTGGCAGCCGCTCGTCGCCCTCAAGAACCTCGTGCTGCCGGTGGTGCTGCCCAGCCTCGCTCGCTCAGGTCGCGCCCCTTCGCTCGTGCACGACCTGCCGCGCCTCATCGCCCTCTCCCTCGTCGTCATCGCCTCACTGCGGACCTCGACGGACCGGCTTACCGGCGCGGGGCTGGTGGTGTGTGCGTCGGGCGCCTTGATGCACCTGCCGTTCCTGGGCACGGCCGAGTTCGTCCTTCAAGACAGCGGCCGCTACTTGCTCCTGGTGGTGGCAGGGGTTGGAATCGCCGTCGGCGGAGCGCTCGGGCGCATGCCCTCCACCGCGCGCAAGCCTCTCGTCTGGTCAGTCGTGGCCGCCAGCGTGTTTGGCTTCGCCCTCGGCGCTCTCCCTGGCCTCAGCAAGGACCTCGGCGCCAGTCGCGCGCTCTTCGAGAGCCTGACGGCGGAGCGGGACGCCGGCCACGGGATGGACGAGGTGTTCGTGGGCATCTCGTTGCCCGAGCGCGGGCTGCTCAGCTTCGTGACCTCGGAGGCCCTCGCGCGCGCACTGGCGGGGAGCCCCCGCTCCTTCATGCAAGGAACCGGCGCGTTGCTGCTTCCTTTGGGAGACCACGGCGAGATTCGGCTGTCCAAGGAGCGATTCCAGTCATCCCAGGTGGGCAACGGCACGCTGTTGGTGGACCGGGGAGCGCTGCGGCCGACCTTCACGAGGGTCACCACTCCTCCCCCAGCCCGCGGCGAGGACCGAACCCTCGCTCTCGGCGCCGGATGGGGCTTTCAGCCGGACCCGCAGTGGCGCGCCACGCCCCCTCCCGTCGTGACCGACGACGGCGTCACAGTGCAGACACGCTCAACGCTGTCGTGGATCTCCCTGGGCCGCACCCTGTCGGCGATGGTGGTCCCGCCCAGTCATCTTGGGCGGTCGATCGAGCCCCTGGCCTCGTCCAGTGTGTGTGCCATCGAGCTCTCCCTGACGCTTGCCTCCGCGGCCGCTTCGCGAGGCCCCCGGGCCGCCCCGGGGACGCCAAAGCAGTTCGCGATGGTGATGTTCTCGGGGGACCAGACCCCGGCTCACCCTGCGGATCACGCCCTCGTCGTGCCCCTCGGCGACACGAGGGACCGCCAGACCGTGCGGCTCGAGCTGGACTCCAGCCCGGGCTGGGCCGCGGTGCCGGAGATTCGCTGGCTGGGCCTGATGCCATCCAGCGTGCCGGCCCATGTGACAATCCATGAGCTCCGCCTGGTTGGCTGCCGCTGAGTCGGGGCCCGGGCCGGCCGGAGGTCCGCCCTCAGTCGATGCCGAGCAGCCGCTTCAGGCCCACTTCGGGACCGGTCGTGGGAGCCCACCCGTAAGCCGCAGTCGTCGCAGAGACGTCGGTCACGAAGACCTTCTGGTCGCCAGAGCGCTCGTCGAGGAAGCTCATGTTGGCCGTCTTCCCGCTCAGCCGCTCCAGAGCGCGCACCACCTCGAGGAGCGAGCGCGAGCTGGCCGCGCTCCCCCCGACGTTGAGGGTGCAGCCCACCGTGGGAGCCGGTCCGTCGACGATGCGCAGGTACAGGTCGACGAGGTCGTCCACGAACAGCATGTCGCGGGTCGTCTTGCCGTCGCCGAAGATGCGCAGCGGCAGGCCCTCGGTGACGGCCTTGCCGAACCACGCCACCCAGCCCTGGTCTTCTTGCTGGCTCTGGCGGGGTCCGTAGATGCACGAAGCGCGCAGGACGACGGTCTCCATCCCCCAGGTGCGGGCGGCGTCGCGGAAGTAGGCCTCGCCGGTGCCCTTGCTGACTCCGTAGGGGGTCTGCGGGTCGAAGGGGCGGTCGTTGCCGATGCCCTCGGGCATTCCGATGAGGCGGAGGCGGTCGCCGGCGGGATCGGGCTCGAAGCCGAGGTCTTCCAGTCCGCCGTAGACCTTGTTGGACGACATGTAGAGGCAGCGTGCCTTGGGGCAGAAGCGCCGCGCCGCCTCGATGACGTGAAAGGACCCAAGGGCGTTCACCGCGAAGTCGCGGGCGGGGTCCTCCATCGACCAGGTCACGGCGACCTGAGCAGCCAGGTGGTAGACGGCATCGAGGGGTGCCGCTTCGCAGTGACGGCCGAAGGCGGCTCGGACAAAGTCGCCGTCGACGATGTCGCCGATCTCGGTGTGCAGCGCGCCGCCGAGCTGGCGGGTCGCATCGAGGCGCTCGGTGGAGCCGGGTCGGGACAGGTCGTCGATCACCACGACTTCGTCGCCGCGGGCGAGCAAGGCGCGGACCAGGGTCGTCCCGATGAAACCAGCCCCGCCGGTGACCATGATGCGGCTCATCGGGCGGTCTCCCCGGACGTCGTCATGCGCTGCAGCGTGCGCTGCCACCGACAGTGCTCCATGTCCTGCTCGAACTCCGAGAACGCCTCGCCAACCCACTCGGCGCCTACCCGGCGTCGGCCAAGGAGCTTGCGTCGCTCGTCAAGGGTGCGGGTGGCCGACGAGGCTCCCGCCGCGAAGCCGCGCAACAGGCCCGCTGGCGAACGTCCACGGCGTGCACCGCGCCACAGATCTGCTGCCAGTTCGAGCGCCAGGGGAGCAGCCGCTGCCTGCCAATTCTCCCGCGGGAGGGTCTTGAGGAGCATGCGGACACGACCCTGGGCCCAGCGCTCAGCGGCGACGGGGTCCGACAGCGCGTCGTGCTCGGCGAGCAGCGAGGTGTCCTCGAGCAACTCCACCCCGGGGCCGGCGGCAAACCAGGCCCGGTAGCCGAGGAGCAGCCCGCGTACACCGAGGTCCGCGTCCGCGAGCTCGAAGGGCAGGTCGGGGTCGAATCCCCCGGAGTCCTCGAGGAGGGCGCGCGAGAAGAGCCCCGCCCGGGAGGAGACGGCGGCGACGGTTGCGTCGTCGTGGCCCTCCGGCCGCGCGGTGAGCACCCGCCCCCAGCGAGAGACGGAGAGCGCCGAGGACACCGCCGGTGACGAGAGCCCTGCATTCGCCGCGACGTGCAGGGGAACCGCGAGGGCACCGGCGTCGGGATGGCGTCGGCTGGCGTCCAGGACCGACTCGAGCCAGCCGGGGCGGGGCAGGGCCCCCGAGTGAAACAGTGCGATCCACCGCCCGGTGCACGCAGGCGCCACGCGGTTGGCCATGGCGGCCAACGGCTCCCCCGGGTCCGCGTCCACGAAGGTCGCCCAGTCGCAGACCGCGGCGGCCGCCGCTTCGAGGGACGGATCCGAGCGGTCCGCGACGATCACGATCTCGCGGGCCGGGCCCTCCTGAGCGAGCAGGGACTTGATGGCCTGCTGCATCCACTCGGCCTGGCCGGCCCGCACGAGCAGTCCCGCGGAGATGCCGGACCCCCCGATCTCGCTGATGGGGATCTGCGGCGCGATGGTCGTGGGGCGCTCCCGCGTCTCCCAACGCCGGTGGATGCCGTGTACGAAGCTGATGATCTGCTCGGCCTCGAGGGCGTCGGTGCTGACTACGCCGGTGCGGTAGCCATCGAGGGCGTCGAAGTCGATGTCGCCCTCGGCCAGGCGTCCCTCGGCGATCATCTGGTCGTAGAACCGCGAGCCCGGGAAGGGCACGGCGATGGTGAACTGCGCCGAGTCCGGGTCGAGCTCGTACGCGAGGTCGAGGGTGCGCTGCATGGTGTCGAGGGTCTCCCCCGGCAGCCCGAACATGAAGGTGAGGTGGATGGCGACCCCCTGGGCCTTCGCCGCCCTCACCGAGCGACGCACCGCGTCCACGTCCAGGTTCTTCCCGATCTGCTTGAGCCGTGCCGTGTCCGCGCTCTCGACCCCGTACTTCACTGCCTTCAGCCCCGTGCGGGCGAGGGCTGCGTACTGGTCGGGGTGACAGGTGTCGGCGCGTCCCATGAAGGCCCAAGGAGCGTTGATCCCGCGGTCTTCGAACGCCTTGATGAGGTCGGCCGTGCGCTTCTTGCCGAGGTTGAACGTGTCGTCGTCGAAGTAGACGGACGCGTAGCCCTGCTCGAGCAACGAGGCGACTTCGTCAGCGACGGCGGCGGCGGAGCGCACGCGGTACTGATTGTCGCCATAGAGGATCTGTGGCCAGGCGCAGAAGTCGCAGGTGAAGGAGCAGCCGCGGGAAGCCCACATCTGCACCGAGGGGGCGGGAATTCCGCCGGGCAGATCGTGGTAGCGGTCCATGGGGAAGAGGTGGCGCGCCGGCAGGGGGAAGTCGTCGAGGTCTTCCTGACTGTGCTTGCGTCCGCCGTCCAGAATCTGGTTGCCTCGCCGCCAGATGAGTCCCGGGATGGCGTCCTTGGGGCCCTGGGGATCGTCGGCGAGGGTGCGCAGGAGGTCGCGCAACGTCAGCTCGAACTCCCCGACGAGGGTGCCTTCGATGAGCGGCAGCCCGGCCAGGAACTCGGTCCCGTACAGAGGCTTGTGTAGACCGCCGAGCACGATGGGGCCGGTGTAGCCCGCGTCTTCGCGCAGAGCCGCGACGGTGCGAATGTCTTCGGTGAGGGACGGCGTGCTGATCTCCGCCATCACGAACTCGGGGTCGAACGCCTTCACCCGCTCGATGAATTCGGTGCGGCCGATGCGCTCGGCGCACGCGTCGATGGCCATGACCTCGTGCCCATCCTCCTCCAGAACCGCGGCCGCGTAGCCGAGCAGGAAGGGGAACGGCATATACGGCGACTCAGCCCGCTCCATGTGGGGCCAGCGAGAAC
Organism: Deltaproteobacteria bacterium; assembly: GCA_023954745.1. Lineage (GTDB taxonomy): Bacteria > Myxococcota_A > UBA796 > UBA9615 > UBA9615 > JAGSHC01. The sequence goes on from JAGSHC010000031.1 coordinate 35,608, forward strand.
CGGCGCGGACGCCGTACCAGCCGGGGCGGAGCCAAGGCGGATTGGTAAGAAGGACCCTCATTTCCGGGCCATGGAGTCTAGCCCATGGTCCCCGACATTCGCCGAGACAGTGACCAGGGCGTACCGGCGCACCCCCGGGAGGGAGCTCACCTCTGCTAAAGACGTCGGGTCGCGATTGGAGACCCTGGTGCAAAAGTCCGCGTGGTTGCTGAGCTTCGCAATGCTGTGTACAGCCTGTAGCCCCGGGGGGCGCGGTGGCGGGAGCGGCTTCAGCAGTGACGACGACGACTCCGGTTCGGACGACGACGACTCCTCCTCCCCTGACGACGACGACGCGACGAGCGACGACGACGACGCGACGAGCGACGACGACGACGACGCGACGAGCGACGACGACGACGCGACGAGCGATGACGACGACGCCACGAGCGATGACGACGACGCCACGAGCACCGGATACCCCTGGGAGGGCGACGCCTTCTGCCTCGACTGGAGCTCAGTCACCTGGGTGAGTCCCTCCGCCGGGGTGGTCACGACGCTGAGCGGCCTCGGCTTCAACGTCACCGACTCGCCGCTGCTGCTCTCGCCCCTGTCCGTCGTGGGATCGACCATCGACGTGAGGCTCGCGGCGGCGACGGCGAACACGTGCAACCAGGACATCTCCCTATCTACCGCCGACGAGTCGGGGTCCTGGAGCGAGCCCACCTTCGACTTCGGGCCGACCGACCTCACCTTGCCCCTCGTGGTTGGCTCGGTGTCCCTCTACGACGTCGCGTTCGACGGTGACATCAGCAGCACGGGCACCCAGATCACCGGTTCATCCATCGAGGGCGAGCTGCAAGTCCCCAGCCTCGCGTCCTCGGCCTGTACCTTTGTCCTCACGTGCTTCCCATGCTCGGGCGACGCGACCGCCGACTGCATCGACCTGGACGTCCAGAACGCCACGTGGAACAACGTCGGCGCCGGTCCGCTCCTCTCCGTCCCCTGACCCTGGAACCTCATGCGCCTTCACACCCTGCTTCTTCTTCTCCTCCTCTCCCTCGCCGTCGGCTGCGGCACTTCGGGGCGTCTCGGCGGCGACCGGAGCAGTGACGACGACGACTCTGCCGCGGGGAGCGACGACGACGACGCCGCGGGGGACGACGACGACGCCGCGGGGGACGACGACGACGCCACGGGCGACGACGACGACGCCACGGGCGACGACGACGACGCCACGGGCGACGACGACGACGCGACGGGCGATGACGACGACGCCACGGGCGACGA
>JAGSHC010000366.1 GCA_023954745.1 Deltaproteobacteria bacterium
CCGGCGTCTCGAGCGTCTCGACTGTCTCGGTGAAGGTGGCCTTGCCATCGAGCACCTCGCCCTCCTCGCGGGAGGCGGTGTGCAGGCCCTCGCCGTCGTCTTCCTCCCACCAGCCGCGGGGCGGGGGCCCGAAGGACCAGCCGTCCCAGCCCTCGGGATCGAAGCGCGTGGGCTCTGTCCAGGTGTTCCAGGTCACCTTGGCCCGCGGCAGGGGGGCGCCGAAGAGGTAGCGGGCCTGGGCCGTGGCTTCGATGGGATCGCCGGCCACGCCGTCGCTTGCCGCGCTCACGCTGACTCGGAAGGCGGGCTCGCGGTAGGCGTGGGCCGGAATAGAGATGTAGACCCGTCGCTCCCAACCCTCGCCCTCGCCCTCGACCACGAGGTCCCAGCCGCCGAGCATGCCGTCCTCCGGCACGGTGGTCTGCACGTTGATGCCGCCGCGGTCGTCGAGGACGCCCTCTCCTTCGGCGTGCGTGGTGCCCTCGGGGTCGTCGAGTCGCCAGGTGACCTTGGCCGTGGGGGTCTCGAGACCGTCTGCTGTCTGCTTTCGGAAGGTTGCCCGCGCGTGAACGGGGTCTCCCGGCCGATAGACGCCGCGGTCGGCAAAGCCGTGGGCCGCGACATCGAATCCGCGAGGCTCGAAGTCCGCATAGATGCCGAAGGCCCAGGGCCCGATGCCGTCGTTCATCGACTGCGTCACCAGGCTGACGTCATCTCCCTTGGTGATGCGCGCCCAGAACCGGCTGTTGGAGTCGCCCCACTCGCGCCATGTCTTGTCCGGACCGTCCTGGAATGAAGCGCTCCCGTCGCCGTCCGTGGTCACGGTGGCGCGGACCCGGTCCCCCTGGAGGAGCTCGACCTGCGCATCGGCCACCGGCTGGCCAGTCTCCAGCGAGGTGACCCAGACATCCGCCGCCCCCGGAGACAGTTTCAGCGTGCCGGCGAGGTCGGTGACCACGAGCAGCGCCTGGTGGTGGCGGAGCTCGCCCTTGTAGGTACGCAGGTTTGCGGCGGTCACATCGGTGACGATCCAGCCCTTGCCGCCGGTGAGAAGGCGATCGAAAGACACGTCGGCGCGGGCGATCTCGTTGGGGGTGTCTCCCGAGGCGATGCCCTCTCCTCCCGCCGCCGCGATGGCCCGGGCGGCGGTCCCTCTCCAGTCATAGGGGTCGATCTGGGAGGGGTCGACGGACGTCATCCGGGCGGAGAGCCCTTGGGCGTTGAGGTGCTGCATCGGCAGCTCGGCCGGGTTGTTGGCTCCGACCAACCGAAGGCCCTCGGGCACGTTGAGGTGCGGGTTGTAGTCGCCCGTCGAGAAGCTGAAGACCAACGCTTCTTCGAGGGCTTGGCCGTACTCGTCCTTCATGCCCGCGGCCAAGGTGACGGTGTAGTCGGTCCTTGGTTGCCAGCTTGGGTAGTACCAGTACGAGGAGGAGGTCCACTCCCCAGTTGGCGGTTCCCACCCGGGGGGCTCGGGACTGACGGAGAGGTGTGCGGCGACCTCGTCGCGAGAGACGGGGGTGGTGAAGTCGAGCGCCATCGAGGTCCGTGGCTCGACCTGACCCTCCGGGCGTCGCACCTCGGCTGTCAGCGGCGGATAGGTGCGGAAGTTGGTGTCGAAGCGCTCGGACATCGGCAGGGGCCCGGCCTGGGCGAGGACGCCCTCCTCGACGACGAGTACGTACTCGGTGTCCTTGGCGAGCTTGGCGGTGACGAGGAACCCGTTTTCAGCGTCCGGGTTGACCTCGATGGTGCTCGGCACGGGGTTGCCGGAGCGGGTGACCTTGGTGTGCGTGCGGACCGAGTCCAGGGTCACGGGTTGGTCGAAGTTCAGCTCCAGGGGGCGCTCTGGGTCCCATCTGGATGCGCCGCGGTACGGGCTCGCGTGGGAGACGGTCGGTCGGGCTGTCTCGAAGCTCCAGCTCAGGGGCTTCTCGAGCGCCACTCCGTCGATGGCCGCGGTTCCCGCGGGGACCGAGCAGGTGAACTCGGTCGCAAGGGCGAAGGCGCCCTCAGCAGGGGAGATGACGGCCGTGGATGTGCCGGCCCAGCGGCCCGACAGTCCCGCCTCGGGACTACAGGACAAGGGCACCGCCGCGTTCATGTCGGAGAGGCCCGTGAGGGGAACCATGGCGCGGTCGAAGACGACTGCGGCCTGCAGTGCACGGCGGTCCGTTCCCACCGGCGAGACCTGGAAGACCTGGACCCCGTTGCCGAGATCGACCTCTGGTCTTCCGGACTCGCTCATGGCGATCGGTGCGAGCAGGGGGACTTCGTCGGCAACCAAGGCGGTGCCGTGCAGCTCCGAGATCTCGGCTTCCATCTCTGGATCGCCATCGGATCCGCCGAAACAGGCCAAGCCCGTCACGAGGGTCAGCACGGCCGCAGTGGCCAAAGGAGCGCTTCTTCGCATGGAACCTCCAGCCGAGCGCGGGGTGCTCGGCCACATCCGGCCAGTAGTGTCCCACGGGCGACGGTCTCGGTGCGGCCGCCAACGGTCGCTTCCTGCAGCATGAGCGAGCTGGGTGCGGTGGGGCGCGTCGGGCGAGCGATGTCCGGATGGGATTCGACAGTCGCCGGATTGGCCGGCTACTGCTTCGGGATGCGTACTTCCTCTCTCTTCGATCGCTCCTTGCTCCTGCCCTTCGTGGCGCTGTTCGTCACGCTGATGACGGCCTGCGGCGCGGCTCCTGCCGAGACGGACACCCCCGGCGGCTGCACCGACGGCAGCGACAACGATGCCGACGGTCTGTTCGATTGCAACGACCCTGACTGCAACGCCGAGTGCAGCGGGGGAGGGGACGCCGACACCGACGCGGACAGCGACTCCGACGCGGACAGCGACTCGGACTCGGACAGCGACTCGGATTCGGATAGCGACTCGGACTCCGACAGCGACTCGGATTCCGACAGCGACTCGGACTCCGACAGCGACTCGGACTCCGACAGCGACTCGGACACCGACGCCGATACCGACACCGACACCGATCCGCAGCTTGGTGATGAAACCGTCCCGTGCAACGGCCAGACCTATGACTTGTGGGAGGTCGATACGCGGGCCGGCGGGACTCTGGTGGTGCGAGTGGACACCGTCTCGGCCCTGACGACCTTCGACCCCGCCATGAACCTTCTCAGCTCGACGGACGTCGACACCGCGACCACGCTCGATACCGGCGACGACAACTTCGCCTGCACCTTCCCGCCACCGACGTTTGAGTGCCCTGATGTGACGACGACAACGGCGGGCCTGCTCGGAGTGACCGTGCGGGGGCTGAGCTCGGACTGCAACTCGGACGGGGTGGGCGAATACGTCATCGAGGCTTGGCTCGACGGTGAACCCATCGTCCCTCGCCTGGTCGCGAACGACGTGGTTCCGCCGGCCCGAAGCCGCCTGGATACCGGCCTATAGGCGCTCTTAGAGCGCTGAGGCCGCTCCAGAGCCGATCAGCGCCTGGTACCCCGCTCCGCTGGTCTCCCAGTAGGCGGCCCCATCCGCCTCGAGTCCGGCCTGCCATAGGACGAACGCCGTGAGCTGCTGGCCGATGGCGGAGCGGATCTGCTCGTCGGTGAAGCCGCTCCCGCCGCTGGGGCAGCCGAAGCTGCACAGCCCGTTGGTGGGGTTCTCGAAGTCGCAGTGGTCGGCGTCGGTCACGCGCAGCTCGCGGTCATAGAACCCGATCATGTTGTTGTTGGTGTTGCACTGTTGTGCCACGCCGTGGACCGCTGCGGAAGGTGCCGTCACCGTGAGGCCTCCGGCGAGGTCGTTGTCGACCGGATCGAGGCCAAAGAGGGCCAGCGTTCGGCTGTCTGCCGCCGCGGCGGCGTAGGAGGCCAAGCCACCCGCGCTGTGTCCGACGTAGATCACATTGCTCGCGCCAAGGGCGGTCACCAACTCGACGAGGTCGGCGCCGTTCTGCGCGTGGTCGGTGTCGAACAGGCTGGCGTGACACAGGCTCGGCGTGATGACGTCGACCCCCCACGAGGCCAGGTGGCCTGCCCAGTTCGCCATCTCAGCTTGGCCACGCGCGAAGCCGTGGGAGAGGACGACCAGCGGCCCCGCCGCCCCCGAACCTGGTGAGTAGCGGGTGTACGACATGCTGCAGCTCGTCAAGGTCTCGCTGGCCGTGCTCGTCGTCACGCTGCCACCGCCGTCTGCGGTGAAGTCGGTGAGGTTCCCGACATCGGTGTCGGTATCCGCGTCCGTGTCCGCGTCCGAGTCCGCGTCCGAGTCGCTGTCGGCATCAGCATCGGTGTCGGTGTCGGTGTCGGTGTCGGTGTCGGCCTCGAGCCCGGTGTCGGTTCCCGAGTCCGCGATCGTGATGGGGGTGTTGCTGCAGCCGAAGAGCATGACGAGGGCGAGAGCGCGCATGGGGCCTCCAGGATGGACGACAGATAACCATACGCCACCGTATGGTGATGTGAGAAGCTCGTCAGCCATCGAGGACGCGCCGGGTTACTCGCCGGCCCGGAGGAGACATGGGCTTCTACAGCGGCAAGAACGTGGTGATCACCGGTGGCTCGTCCGGCATCGGCAAGGCCGTGGCTCTCGAGCTCGCGGAACGCGGGGCGAACGTGGTGGTGACCGCACGCGGGCAGGCCAAGCTCGAAGAGACCGTCGCCGAGCTGCGGGCCCTCAAGCCCGGTCAGACCTTTGGCTTTGCCGCCTTCGACGTCGTGGACGAGGCCGCGGTTCGAACCGGGATCGATGGCGCGATCGAGCAGCTCGGGCACATCGACGTGCTGATCTGCAACTCGGGCTACGCGAAGTGCGGAACAGTCTGGGAACTCGAGTCCGGCGACTTTCGCCGGCTCTTCGAGGTGAACTGCCTCGGGCATGTGCACGTCGTGCAGGCAGCCGTGCCGCACATGCGCGAGCGGGGCCAGGGTGACATCTGCTTGCTCTCCTCGACCCTCGGCTTCTTCAGCGTCTACGGCTACGGCGCCTACTCAGCGTCCAAGTATGCGATCAGTGGGGTCGCCGAGGCCCTGCGCCAGGAGCTGATGCTCGACGGCGTCCACGTGAAGCTCTTCTTTCCCCCGACGACCGAGACGCCGGGTCTCGAGAAGGAGAACGAGGACAAGCCCCCCATCGTCTGGGCGGTCGAAGACGAGAACTCGTTC
>JAGSHC010000064.1 GCA_023954745.1 Deltaproteobacteria bacterium
CCAGGGTTCGGCGCCATGCTTCGCCAGGCCCTCGGCGCGCGCCCGGAGCGCAGGGCGGTGGCCGGCGCGGTGCGAGCCCACCTGACGAGACATGGGATCGAGGACGCAGACGAGGCGGAGCTGCTGACCCGACTCGCCTTCCCCGTGACGGCCGATCTGGGGGGCGGCAACGAGACCGGCCCCCTCCGCAACCCCGAGGCCGTGTTCGCCGTGCTGGCTCGGTTCCTCGAACGGGTGGCGAACCAGCGCCCACTGATCCTGTGGCTGGACGATGTGCAGTGGTCGTTCGAAGCGATGGCCTTCCTCGACTGGTTCCGCCTCCGACAGGGAACGCACCCCTCCGCGGTTCTGGTCGTGGCCACCGTGCGAGATGACCTCCTCCGGGGGGCGCCCGCCGTCGAGGAGCTCATCGACGAGCTCGAGCCCACGACGGTGCGGTTCCTGCGCGTCCCTGCGCTGGACAAGGAAGCGACGCAGGAGCTGGTCACCGAGCTGTTGTTCCTGTCGGGGGACCTCGCCGACCAAGTCGTGGACCGGTGCGGCGGCACGCCCCTCTTTGCGGTGCAGTTGGTGGGTGACCTGGTGGCCCGTGGCGCCCTCAGAGCCACCCCCCAGGGGTTTGCGCTCGTGGAGGGGGCCGAGCCCACCGTGCCCGACGACATTCACCAGCTCTTCGACACCGCGGTGGACTCGGCGCTGCGCCGCGCGGGTCCCCACGCGAGGGCGCGGGTGGAGCTCGCGGCGGCGCTCAGTCAGCCCGCGTCCCACTCCGAGCTCGATGCGGCGAGCGAGGTGTTGGGGATTCCATCCGGAAGCAGAGCCCTGGAGCGCTTGACTCGGCGGGGCCTGGTCTCTCGCAGCTCGGGTGGGTGGACCTTCGTGCACGTGCTCCTTCGGGAGAGCATCGCCCGCCGAGCGCGGGACGAGGGGCGCTGGGGTCGGGCTCACCTCGCCTGTGCGGAGGCGCTGAAGAAGCTCGCCGCCCCCCCCGAGCGAGTCGGGCGCCACCTCGCTGCCGGCGGCGCCCTTCCCGACGCTCTTTGGCCCTTGCTCATGGGGGCAAAGAACCGTCTCGACCGGGCCTACTACGTCGGAACCCTGGAGTTGCTCGACGAGCGCGACGGAGTGGTCGAGCAGCTCGAGCTGAAGCCGGAGGACCCGCGACACATCCAAGGCGAGCTGTGGCGGGTGCGGGTGCTGTGGAGGCGCAAGGAGTTGGCTGAGGTGTGGCCACGGGTGCAGGCCCTCGGCCGGGCCGTCGAGCAGACGGGCCGAGCGGACCTGCGAGCGAGCTTCCTCCTCGTGAAGGCGCGCACCGAGATGAACCTGCTGCGGATTGAGGACGCGGCGGTGACTCGGGCCCAGCTGGAGGAGGTCGCCGAGCACCTCGCGACGCCGCAGGAGGAGTTCGATCGCCGCATCCTCGGGGGGGACCTGGCGGAGCGGCAGGGACGTCGGGACGAGTCGCTGGCGTTGCGCTCGGACGGCTTGCGCTGGGCGAGACAGAGCGGAAACCCGGTGTTTCAGTCGACGTTCTCCGCCCACGTCGGATTCAGCCTCCTGTGGCAGGAGCGGTTGGCCGAGGCTGAGGAAGTCGCCCGCGAACTCCTGGAGCTCGGTCGGCAGCGAAAGGAGGCCTTGTTCGTGGCCAGCGCCCAGAACCTCCTGGCCGGCGTGGCCCGAGCCCGGAGCGACAACGAATACGCCATGGATCTGATGCGGGAGTCCCATCGGCACTACGAAGCAGCCGGCCACTACTCGAAGGACATCGTCCTCAGCAACATGTCCTCGTTGGCCCTGACCATGGGCCGGTGGCGCGAGGCTCGTGAGGCGGCCCGCCGTGTGGAGCGGGCGTTCATCGCCCGCCCGGCGCCTCCGCGAGTGGCCATGGCGCAGCTGATCCAGGCGGGCAGCTATGGCGGGGAGGACCGCTGGGAGAAGTGCAGCGAGCTCCTCGACAAGGCGGAGGCGACCCTGGCCCCCTGCACGAGCGCCCAGTTTGGAGGCTTCATCGCCGAGAGCATCGCCGACCGCGCGGAGCAGGCGGGCTGGCCCGACCTGGCCCGTCACGCGATGCTCCTCGCGGTGATGCACCACGAGCGTCGGGGAGACTCGGAACCGCTGGCGGCCGCTCGCGAACGTCTCGCGGCCCTGGACGCCCTCCTCGGGGAGGCCTGACACCTGGGCGCGCTCCCGCGCGAGCCCGCACCCTCAGCGCTTGTCGAGGATCTGCTGGATCTCGTCCACCGGCAGCCCGAACTCCGCTGCCGTCTTCTTCAGGTCGCGGCCATTGAGCTCGTACACCGCGTGCACTCGTAGCTCCAGGACATCACCCGGCATGACCGTGGTCCTGGAGACGCCATCGTCGACCTCCTTGCCCCGGAAGCCTGCGTTGGGGCCGAAGTCCCCTTCACGCCGATAGACGAACCGGGCGCCGGCAAGCTCGATCTTGTCCCCCTCCTTGAGCCACTTCTCCTGCACGGCCTTCCCGTTGACCAGGGTGCCGTTGGACGACGTCATGTCGACGATGCGCACCCCGTCCCGCGAGACGTAGAACGCAGCGTGCTGCCGCGACATCCCCGGTGTCGCGATCTGGATGTAGTTGGACGGAGCGCGCCCCGCCGTCACCCGGCGATCACCGAGGTGCCAGCTGGCTTTCCCCACATCCGTGCTCAGGGCGACAAGCCAGTGGAGCTTCGCTTCGTCCCGCTTGGCGGGGGTCTCGGGCGTGCTGGAGCGCGTCTTGAGGAGCCACAGGGCTCCGGCCACGAGCAAGACTCCCAGAACCACGACCGCATAGAGCATGGAAAGACCTCTCTTGGGCGCTCACCGGCCCCGCTCAGTAGACCTTGTTCTCTTCCAACAGGTTCGCCATCTCCCAGCCGCTCATGGACTTGGCGAAGAGCCAGCCTTGCCCATAGTGGCATCCGAGGCCCTCGAGGAATCGACGCTGGGCCGGGGTCTCGATGCCCTCCGCTGTGACCACGAGCCCCAGATCCAAGGCCAGCTGAATGGTCGCCCGCACGATGGCAGCCCGCTTGGGGTGCACGTCGATGCCTGCCACGAACGAACGGTCCACCTTGATGATGTCGATGGCGAAGCGGTGGAGGTGCGACAGCGAGCTGTAGCCAGTGCCGAAGTCGTCCAGTGCCACGAGCATGCCCATGGAGCGAATGGAGCGCAGCACGTTGCGCGTCGCTGCCGCATTGCGGATGAGGCTGGACTCCGTGACCTCGATGACGATGTTCGCCGGCGCGAGGTCGAACTCCCGCAGCGCCATCTCGAGGTACGGCACGAAGCGCGCCTCGGCGAGATGCTGCGAGGACACGTTCAGGCTGACGCGGTGTTCTCCGAGCAGCCCCGCCTGGTTCCACTTCGCCATCTCGAGGAACGTGGCGCGCGCCACCCACCGGTCGATGTCCGCCATGAGGCCGCTCTTCTCGGCCACAGGAACGAACTCACCCGCCAGCAGCCGCCCGCGGCTCGCGTGGTCCCAACGCACGAGGGCCTCCATCCCGACGAGCTTCCCGTCCGTGAGGCCCACCACCGGCTGGAACTCCATATCGAACCCGGTGTCGTGCAGCTGCTCGCGGATCTCGTTCTTGAGACGCACCTCGAGACGCGCCGCCGCCGCGATCGCGCTGCTGAAGATCTGGGACCGGCCCGGCCCCTTCTTCTTGGCGGCATACATCGCGCTGTCCGCGTCCCGCAGCATATCCACGGGAGACTCCACTCCCGCGGTCCACAGCGCGATGCCAATGCTGGTGGACAGGAAGTGCTTCTCCCCTTCGATCTCGAGGGGTTCGCGCAGGGAGTCGTGGATGCGCTGGGCCACGACCCGGCACTCCTCGGCGTTCTCCGCTCCTTCGAGCAACATCGCAAACTCGTCGCCGCCGAACCGGGAGACCGTGTCGCCGGGCCGCACGCAGTCCCGCAGCCGGCCCGCCACCTCCACCAGGGTGTCGTCGCCTGCGAGGTGGCCCAGGGTGTCGTTGATCTCCTTGAAGTTGTCCAGGTCCATGAACAGCACGCCGAAGCCGGTCTGGTCACGCCGCTGACAGCGGGCGATGCCATGCTCGAGCCGCTCGACGAAGAGCTCCCGGTTGGGCAGGTCCGTCAGGAGGTCGTAGAAGGCACGGCGACGAAGCTCTTCCTCGGCTTCCCGCTCGGCGGTGATGTCCACGGCGATGGCGAGCATCGCCCGCTTGCTGCTCCCTCCCAGCGCAAGTGGGACCTTGCTCGACCGGAAGATGTGCTCGGTCCCGGTGGAGTCGACATAGCGGTCCTCCACCTCCCGGAGCTCTGCCTGTTGACCGATGACCTGCTCGAGCTCCTCTCGGAAGAGACGCTTGCGGTCGTCACCCGAGATGAGGTCGTCCGCGTGGCGCCCGGTGAGAGCGTGGACCTCAATGCCAAAGGCCCGGGCCGTGGCGTCGTTGGCCAGGATGAAGCGACCGGTCTCGTCGATGGCGAAGATCTGGTGCGGCACGAGGTCGAGCACGTGAGCGAGCAGCTGCTCCCGGCGCTTGATCCGCTTGTGCGACTGAAGCTTGCGGTGGGTGATGTCCTCGGCGACCCCTGCCATGCGCACGATCTGGCCCTCGCGGCTCCAGATGGGGAAGCCGCGGTCGTGCAGCCATCGCACCTTCCCGCTGGGCAGCACGATGCGGTACTCGAGATCGACCCGGGCGCCCCCCTTGAGGCGCTCCGTGGCGGCCTGCACCTTGGGGGCGTCGGCGGGATGCACCCACTCGCTCCAGGAGCCGCGCCCCGAGAACTCGTCGGGACCACGCTCGAAGACCTCGAAGGCACCGGGGCTCAGGTAGAGCGACTCCGCGAGGTCCGAGGTCGTGAGCCACACGATGCCGTCGAAGGCTCCCGCGAACTCCTCCCACAGACGGGAGCTGCCCTCACCCACGCCCAGCAGCGAAGGCATCGAACGCGGCACCGCGGAGACGACCTCCTCCTTCAGCCGGACGGGGTAGGGCGCGGTGTCGGACTCGACGGTCGGGCCCTTGCGCGGGAGGACGACCCGTTGCGCCTCCATCGTAGCGACGGAGTCGTGAGTGCTCTTGTCGTCTTCGCCCTTGTTGGACTTCTTGCCCACCACTGCTCCTGGTTGATGCAACTCTACCTGCTTCGGCGTCCAGCCTGGGACCGCGCGCGGCCGCGTCGACTGCGGTAAATTCCATCAAGGGGGTACTGGGGATCGATGAGTCTGGCAGCCCCTGAGGAGCACACAACACACGAGCTTCTCGAGTTGGTCGCCGCCGTCCTGGAACGGACGGTGGGCCTTGCTCCGCGCGAAGTGCCGTCCGTCATCCTCGATCTCGCCATTGAGGACGGGCCCTTCGACTTCGGCGCCCTCTACATTCCCGGCAAGACCGGCGCCCTCGAGTACGACCGAGGCCGCGGCTTCCCCGCCGAGCTTCGTCCGACCCTGATTCGGGGCTTCGGCGCAAAGGAGCGCATCGAGGAGTGTCGCCGGGACGGGACGGCCCTGGTCCTCTCCTCGATGGATACCGAGGACGACAGCAGCGGCGGCATCGAGGAAGCTCTAGGCGCCGAGGCCGCCCTCCTCATTCCGCTGCTCGACACCCCCGAGGACTGTCCGGTGCTGCTCCTCGCCTCGATCCTGCACGACGTGACCGGAGCAGGCGCGGGCTTGTGCCGCAGCCTCCAGGCCGTCTGCCAGTCCGCCCGTGCCCGCGCCGGGGAGATGCAGCGGGGCATTGATGCCACCCGTCGATGGGACCGGCTCGTCCAGTCCGTTCCCGAACCCCTCCTCTTTGCCGACCCGAAGGGAACGGTGGTCCAGGCCAACCCCGCGGCCGCCAAGCTCTATGGGAAGACCCCGGCCGAGCTCGAGGGGCTCAGGGTCAACGACCTGCTCCCTGGGTTGTCGTACCGCTCGGAGGAGTGGACGGGGTTCGCGAAGGCCATCAGCGGGAAGGAGCGGGTCAAGGTGATCACCGCAATCCTTCCCAAGGACGACTCCGGCAACGCCCTCTACCTGCACGCCGTGCACCTGATGGCGCCGCCGCGCGCGGAGCCGAGTCTCGACGCGTCGGGCTCCCTGGACACGAGCACCGGGCTGCCCGGCCGAGAGGCCTTCCACCTGGAGGTCCTGCGGGAGATCGGCCTCGCGCAGAAGTACCACGGGTTCTGCTCCGTCCTCGTGGTCGACCTGGACGGCCTCTCCGGCGTGCGCCAAGCCATCGGCGACGAGGTCGTCGCCGTGCTCCGCGGCATCGGAGAGGCCCTGCAAGGACGCCTCCGCCGCTCGGACCGCCTGGGTCGTCTCGGCGGCGACAGCTTCGGGGTTCTCCTGTCTCGCTCCTCGCGCGAGCAAGCGATGGGAGTCGCGAACTCCCTCCTCGCCATCGTACGTCTGACCTCCAAGAAGATGGGGTACGCCCTCTCCGCGTCCATTGGGATCAGCTACTTCCCCGACGACGGGGAGGACGCCGAGTCGCTGCTGGAGACGGCCTTCGGCGCGATGATGCTGGCCAAGCGTGGCGGCGGAGACAGCGTCCTGGTCTGGACTCCTCGGCTCATGGCGGGGAGGCAGAACGCGTCCTCGTCACGCAAGCGGACTCGGCCGACTCCAAAGCAGGCGGCCCCGGCTCAGGAGTCGTCCCACTCACGCCGCCCCCTGAGCGCCACCTCCCAGGAGCGCGTTGCGGCCAGCGCCACCACCTCCCAGCGCAGCGCCACCACCTCCCAGCGCTCCGAAGCGACCGCCAAGGCTTCCTCCCGGTCCCCCATGAGCGCGACGGCCACCGCGAAGGCACGAAACACCCCCACCTCTCCCATCCTGCCCGCCCCGGGCTCAGGCGGGTTCCCTCGCGTAGGCGTCGAGGTCATCGAGGCTGGGCCGGACCCGGACGAGGAGGAGACGGACTTCATCGACGAGGTGCTCGACATGAACAACCTCGTCATCGCTCTCCCGGAGGATCCGTCGGCGGAGGTGGACGGCTACTAGGAGAGGTTCACCTCTCCCGACGGCCCCTTCTAGACTGTGTCCGCCCGCGGCCCCGCGCGGTGATGGGGCACCCCTTGCTCGAACCTGGTTCCCGAGTCGGTCAATACGAGATCCTCGACGCCCTCGGGGTCGGAGGGAGCGCGTCGGTCTATCGGGCACGCCACGTGGCACTGGGCAACGAGGTGGCTCTCAAGGTCCTCGACCCTGCTCTGCTCGAGAATGAGGACATCCGGGCGCGGTTCCTCGTGGAGGGGCGACTCCAGGCTCGCCTCCAGCACCCAGCCATCGTGCCAGTGCGCGACGTGTTGGCAGAACCTGGCATCGCCGGTCTCGTCATGGACTTCGTCGAGGGAGTCAGCCTGCGGGAGTGGATCGGGGAGCGACTGCCGGCGCACCCGCCCAGCGAGCAGGAGCTCGCGGCCATCTTTGGCCCCATCGTGGACGCCCTGGCCCTCGCCCACGCGCAGGGGGTGATTCACCGTGACGTGAAGCCCGCCAACATCCTGCTGGAGGGGCCCGACGAGGTGCCTCGACTCTTGGACTTTGGCATCGCGTCCCTCGAGGGTGACGCAGACGGCAGGCTGCTCGGCACACCCGGCTTCGCTGCACCTGAGCAGATTCGAGGCGAGGCCGTGGACGCGCGCACCGACCTCTTCGGACTCGCGGTGACGATGTACGAGGCCGCCACGGGCCTCGCGCCCTTCGGCGACGACGCAGACGATCTGGTCCTCGGACGCACCCTCTCGGACGATCGACCCCGCCTCGGGAGCCTGCGGTCGGACCTTCCCGACGAGCTCGTCGCCGCCATCGAAGCCGCCCTCGCCACCGCCCCCGACCGGCGCCCCCCCGACCTGACCTCCCTCGCCCAGGCCCTGGGCCCCGACGAGCGGACGATGCGGCAGGCGCCGAGCCATGCGCCGCTCACGATCGGGGTCACTCACGACGAGCGCATCGACTACGCCCTGCAGCAGAACGCCGTGCCGGTGGTGCAAGAGCTCGCGCTGCATCTGGCCGAAGACAGCCCCCCGCTGCGAGACCTCGTGGTGCACATGCAGATCGAGCCGGAGATCAGCGAGCGCTGGGAGCGGCGCATCGAGGTCCTCGAGCCCGGCGGATCGGCCATCATCCCCTCCCCGAACCTGCTCCTCCGGCCCGACGCCCTGGTCCGCCTCGATGAGCGCAAGCGCGCGCACCTCGTCGTCACAGTGCACGGTCGGCTGGACGACGCTGCGCCCACCGCCCTGGGACGCCTCGTCTCCCCCATCGACCTGCTCGCCTACAACGAGTGGCCCGGGCTCGCCGTCCTCCCCGAGCTCATCGCCGCCTTCGTCCTCCCCAACCACCCGGCCATCGCGCCGCTGCTGATCAAGGCCGCCGGGCACCTGCAGGAGTGGACGGGCAGCTCGGCACTGGACGGCTACCAGAGCGGCGACCGCGACCGAGCCCGCCTGATGGTGGCCGCCATCGCGGACGCCATCCGCGAGCTGGGCATCACCTACGTCGAGGCGCCTGCCTCCTTCGAGGAGCAGGGCCAGAAGATCCGCACGCCGGACCAGATCTCTCGAGAGAAGCTGGGCAACTGCCTCGACATCACCTGCCTGATGGCCGCCTGCCTCGAACAAGCGGGACTGCACCCGGTGGTCTTGTTTCTCGAGGGGCACGCTCTCGTCGGTGCCTGGATGGTGCCCTCGCAGTTCACGGGCGCCGCCGTCGACCCGCTGCGGATCAAGAAGCGCGCGGAGCTCGCCGAGATGGCGGTCGTCGAAGCGACGGCGCTCACGGACGGGAACACCTCGTCCTTCGAAGACGCCGAGCGCGCGGGGCTCACCGCCCTGGCGGACATCGACCGACATCGGGTCGCCGTGGACATCAAGGAGGCCCGCAGCCGCGGCATTCGTCCGCTGCCCGCCCGTCTCGCGGGAGGCACCGGGTGGCGGGCCGTGCGCTCCTTCAGCGTGCCGAAGGGCAAGCGCCCTCCCCGCCCGTTGGATGTGAGCAACTCCCTGCGGCAGCGCACATCGTCCAACCTGCCGCGCATCGACCGCGAACTCCCACCGGAGCGCATCGCCAGGTGGAAGGCGCGGTTGCTGGACCTCACCCTGCGGAACCGGCTCCTCAACTACCGCGAGACCCGCCGCTCCGTGCCCTTGCTGGTCCCGGATCTCGCCGCCCTCGAGGACCGCGTGTCGGGCGGCGCGCTGGTGTCTCTACGTCCGAAACCCGATCTGCTCGATGGCGCAGACCCCCGCGACCCGGAGCTGCTTCGGCGTCGAACCGGCGAGGACGTGCTCACCAACTACCTTGCTGCGCATCTGCGCGAGGGCATCGCCCACTCGGTCCTCACGGAGACCGAGCAGCGCAAGCGCATCACCGAGCTGTACCGCAGCTCCCGGTCGGCGTTCCGCGAGGGGGGGGCGAACATCCTCTTCCTCGCCATCGGGTATCTGCGTTGGTTCGAGACCGAGCGCAGCGAGGAGCCCCGACTCGCCCCGCTGCTGCTGGTCCCCGTGGAGCTCGTGAGGCGCAACGCCATGGAGACGCCGCGGCTCCGGGTTCGGGACGACGAGCCACGCTTCAACGTCACCCTCTCCCGCAAGCTGCTGACCGAGTACGGCATCGAACTCGACCTCGACGAACTCCCCGGAGACGCTTCGGGGGTCGCGGTGCAGGAGCTCCTCGACATCGTGCGCACGGCCATCGTCGACGTGCCGCGCTGGGAGGTGTTGGAACAGGCGCACCTCTCGGTGTTCTCCTTCCAGAAGTTCCTGATGTGGCGGGACCTGGACGCCCGAGCCGACGCTCTGATGGCCAATCCCGTGGTCCACCACCTGGTGCACACGCCGCACCTGCCCTACAGCGCAGAGGCACCTCCTGTCCCCCCTGCCGAGGTCGACGGAGCGCGCCCCGTGGCGGAGATCCTCGCCCCCCTCGACGCGGACTCGACCCAGCTCTCGGCGATCCTCGGCGCCCACGATGGGACGTCCTTCGTCTTGGAAGGCCCGCCAGGCACGGGCAAGTCCCAGACCATCACCAACCTCATCGCCCACAACCTCGCTCACGGCCGCACGGTGCTGTTCGTCAGCGAGAAGATGGCCGCTCTGGACGTGGTGTACGGCCGCCTCTCCAGCCTCGGCCTCGGCCCCTTCTGCCTCGAGCTGCACAGCAGCAAGGCCCGAAAGAAGGACGTCGTCGACCAGCTGCGGCGCGCCGTGGATGCCTCCCGCAAGGCGCCTCCCAAAGGCTGGGACGCGCACTGCGAGCACCTCGAGGAGGTGCGGGACCGCCTCAATGACTACACCCAGGCGCTCCACGCGACACGGCCGGCGGGGCTCAGCGTGTGGGAGGCGACGTCGATCGCGGTGGAGTTGCGGGGCGTACCGAAGGTCGACCTCGACCTGGGCACCCTGGACGACGTCGACATCCCCCGGGCCAGGCGAGGGCTCGAGGGCTTGCGTCGGGTGGTGGGGGTGCTCCCCTCGATCACTCCACTGGATGCTCAGCCCCTGCGCGGCGTAGGCCTCACCACCTTCGACCCCACGTCCATGGCCGCCATTCAGGAGGCGCTCCTCGAGGGACTGGTCGCCGCCAAGGGCATGAAGGCCGCCCTCGACGAGCTGGCGGATGCCCTCGGGGTGCCCCGAGGGCGCTGGACGAACCTCGCCGAACTCGACGGGCTGCTCGACGAGCTTCAGCAGGCGCCGATCCCCCCGGAGCTGCTCGCTCCCAAGGAGTGGGCGGCCGCCAGCACCGAGATCGCCACCTGGCAACAGCACGGGCGCACCTGGACCTCGCTCTGGGATCCTCTGTCCGCACGCTGGGAGACGGGGTTCGTCGGCATCGCAGACCTCGAGGGGCTTCGCGCCCGGTTCCGCCACTGGGCATCGCGCCTTGCGCTCTTCGCCTTCTTCGCGCTCTTCGGGGGCCGGCGACTGCTCCGAAGGGTGGCGCGGGAGGGGGGCCTGCCTGCCAACTCCCAGATCGCCGAGGACCTGGAGACCGCGCTCGCCCTGCGCGTCGAGGACCAGGCCCTGAGAGAAGCGACCCCGCGGGCGAAGGGCTTGCTCCCTACCGCCTGGAAGGGGCCCGGCACGGACTGGGACCAGATCGACCAACTCCTGGCGCGCGCCGCGCGGCTCCGTGAGATCGGGGAGAAGGCCACGGACCCGGGGCGGAAGCGGCTCCTCGCCCTCGCCCAGGCGGACCCGGCGCACCTCGCCGACGGCCGGGTGAGCGCTGCGATCAGCCTCGTCCGAGAGGGCTGGGCGAACCTCGGTCGGCGACTCGGCGACGTCACCCGGACCCTGGCGCCGGAGGACGACGCGTACGGCGACCCCGCCACCCCCGGGCAACCAGACCGCATCATCTCGGCCCTGACCCGATGGGCTGGTGGTCTGCGCTCCCTGCGCGAGTGGACCATCTGGGTCGAGTCCCGCCGCGCCGTCGAGCGTGAGGGCCTCGGTCCGCTGCTCGCCCAGTGGGTTGCGGGAGACGTGCCTCGGAGCGAGCTCGTGGACGCTGGCCGTCGCGCCCTCGCCGAGTGGCTCGTCAACGCGGCAATCAGGGAGGACCCGCGGCTCTCGGGGGCGCACGGGCTCGCCATGGACCGCCGGGTCACGGTGTTTCGGGAGCTCGACACGCAGACCCAGGAGCTGGCGCGCAAGATGGTCAGGGCGAAGCTGGCCGCGCGCATGCCGCGCCAGGACGCCGAAGTGGGGGCGGGCGAGATGGGCTTCCTCCAGCGGCAGTTCAAGCGCAAGCGCCACGTCTCCACCCGCCATCTGCTCGAGCAGATCCCCAACCTGCTCCCTCGTCTCACTCCCTGCCTGCTCATGAGTCCGCTGTCCGTGGCGCAGTACCTGGACGCGGACTTTCCGCCCTTCGACCTCGTCGTGTTCGACGAGGCCTCGCAGATCCCCGTGTGGGACGCCATCGGCGCCATGGCCCGGGGGCGTCAGGTCATCGTGGTGGGCGACAGTCGGCAGCTGCCCCCCACCAGCTTCTTCACGAAGCAAGCGGACGAGGACCCCGAGGACGAAGGTGACTACGAGGAGATGGAGAGCGTGCTCGACGAGTGCGTGGTCAGCCAACTCCCCCGTCAGGAGCTGGGGTGGCACTACCGCAGCCAACACGAGTCCCTCATTGCCTTCTCCAACGCGCACTACTACGAGCGCGGGCTCATCACATTCCCCTCGGCCGCCCACACCGTCCCGCACCTGGGAGTCTCCCTGGTCCACACGGACGGCGTGTACGACAAGGGCAGGAGCCGGACCAACCTGATTGAGGCGCAGACCCTGGTGGCCGATGTCGTGCGCCGGCTCACGAGCCCCCGGGAGCAGGCCCGCTCCGTGGGGGTTGTGACCTTCTCCTTGGCACAACAGCGGCTCATTGAAGACCTCCTCGACGAGGCGCGGCGAAACGACCCGCGACTGGAGCCCTGGTTCGGGGAGCACGCAGACGAGCCAGTGTTCGTGAAGAACCTGGAGAACGTGCAGGGCGACGAGCGCGACGTGATCTTGTTCTCGGTCTGCTACGGCCCGGACAAACGGGGCCGCGTCGCCATGAACTTCGGCCCCCTGAACAACGAGGGCGGGGAGCGGCGGCTCAACGTCGCGGTCACTCGGGCGCGACAGCAACTGGTGGTGTTCAGCTCTCTGCGGGCCGCGCAGATCGACCTCTCGCGCACGGGGGCCACGGGGGTGCATCACCTGCGCTCGTTCCTGATGTACGCCCAGCGTGGGGCGACGGTGCTGCCGGTCGCGGAGACCGAAGACGAAGACGAGGAGAAGCCCAGCGCCTTGCTCCGAGCCCTCGCCGCGGGTCTACAGGAGCGGGGATGGGGTACTGACCTGCACGTGGGCGACAGCGCCGCCCGCGTCGACCTGGGGGTGCGCGACCCCCAGACCGAGGGCCACTACCTGCTGGGAGTCGAGATCGATGGACCCGCGTTCTCGGCGGCCGCGACGGCGCGGGACCGGCACCGGCTGCGCAGCGAGGTGCGGGAGCGGCTTGGCTGGCGGCTCACCCGTGTGTGGTCGCAAGACCTCCGCTACGACCTCCACGCACAGATCGACGCGCTGGACACGATGCTCCGCTCGATCCCCCCCGCGGACCCGGCGCCAGTGTTGAGGGGCGCAAACGCGACGGACGACGGAGCGCCGCCTCCGAAGATCGAGGTGGACCCCAGCCTCACCCAGCCCGAGCTGCCTCCGGCGCCGCGACCGCGCCATCCCTTCAAGCGAGCGACCTTTCCGGTCCCTCCCGACGGACTCGATGGAGACGACCTGCACGGTGAGGCGGGGTTGGAGTGGCTGACGGCGGCTCTGACTGCGCTGTTGGAGTCGGAAGCTCCCCTGCCCCGCTCCCTGGCGCACCGCCGACTCATGGAGCCCTTCGGCCTCACCCGCTCCGGCTCGCGCATTCGGGCGCGCCTGGACGCACTGGCGTCGGAGCTCCCGAAGCCAGCGCAGACGGCGGAGGGCTTCTGGTGGCGACACGATCAGGATCCTGCGAGCTGGTGGCACGCGCGGTCGGGGGAGGGCTCGGACCCTCGCAAGGCGGAGGAGATCCCCCTTCAGGAGATCGCTGCCGCTGCCGAGCAGATCCTGCGAGACTGTGTGGCGTTGGGCCGCGTGGACCTCGCGCGGGCGACAGCTCAGGTGTTCGGTATCAGCCGCATGGGAAGCCGTGTGGCGCGTCGCTTCCAAGAGGGAGTCGACCTGCTCGTGGACCGGGGCTTCGGTGTGTTCGACGGGGACGATGTGAGGCTGCCATGACAAAGACGACGAACCGGTTCGCGCTGCTCCTCCTGGCCTTGGCTCTGGCGGGCTGCCCCGTTCCGTCGATGCCCGACAACGCCTTCATTCCCGACGACGACGACGCCACCGCGGACGACGACGACGTGACCGACGACGACGACGCAGCCAACGACGACGACGCGGCCAACGACGACGACGCGGCCAACGACGACGACTCCACCGCTCCCGACGGCGACACCACCGACGACGACGACGTGGCCGACGACGACGACAGCGCCGCCATGAACTGTGTCGCGGATGCAGTGGTGCCTGGCCCCTGCACTTCGTGGACCCTCGACTCCCTCGACATCAGCGCGGCCATGTCCGGCTGCGCGCCCGGCGCGTACAGCGCGGCCGACGCCGTCGAGTGGGCCGCCGTGCTCGCAGGGTGCGGCGTAGGGACCGACCCCCTGCCTGGCCACGACTGGAGCGCCCAGGCCGTGGTTGGCTTCGTCGATGCGGCCAGCGGCTGCGATGCATATGCCGAGCTGCTGTTCGCCGCGGAGTGCGGCGGTCGACTGCATATCGGGGAGGCGTTCCTCGCCTGCGGGGAGTGCGCGGCCGTGCCGAGCGCGGGAGCCTGGGGCGCCATTCCGCCGGGCTCGTTGCCCGTGGACGCCCGCAACCGCTGCATCCCCGCCGATCTCACCTGCGACGAGTAGGCGACTCCGCCCAGGATCGACGCCCCTGGGCTTGACTCCCCCCTCTTTAGTGTTAGCTTGACACTAATGGCGCCGCTCCGGTGCCTCCCCGGAGGGATGATGACTGCACCCACCGACCTGTACCGACCCTCGCTGGCCCTCCTCACGGACCTGTACCAACTGACCATGGCGTACGGGTACTGGAAGCTGGGCCTCGCCGAGCGCGAGGCTGTGTTCCACCTGACCTTTCGCAAGAACCCCTTCCTCGGCGGCTACGCCATCGCAGCGGGGCTCGAGGCAGCGTCGGACTACCTCTCCAACCTCTCCATCAGCGAGGCCGACTGCGCATTCCTCGCCAGCCTCACGGGCAACGACGGCGGGCCGCTCTTCGCCCCGGACTTCCTCGACTACCTCGGCAAGCTCCACTGGCAGCTCGATGTCGACGGGATCCCCGAAGGCACCGCCGTCTTCCCTCACGAGCCCCTCCTTCGCGTAAAGGGCCCCCTGCTTCAGGCGCAGCTCGTGGAGACGCCGCTGCTCACCATGGTGAACTTCGCCACCCTCATCGCGACCAAGTCCTCGCGGGTGTGCGCCGCCGCGGACGGGGACCCGGTCCTCGAGTTCGGCCTCCGCCGCGCCCAGGGCATCGACGGCGGTCTCACCGCGTCGCGCGCGGCCTACGTCGGCGGCTGCGCGGCCACCAGCAACGTGCTCGCTGGCCGACTGTTCGACATTCCGGTGAAGGGCACGCACGCCCACAGCTGGGTGATGTGCTTCGACCGGGAGGAGGAGGCGTTCTCCTCCTACGCCGAGGCCCTCCCCAACAACTGCGTCTTCCTGGTAGACACCTACGACACGGTGCAAGGCGTGCGCAACGCCGTCGCCGAGGGGCTGCGGCTCCGAGAGCGCGGCTTCGAGATGATGGGCATTCGCCTCGACAGCGGCGACCTCGCCGACCTCGCCAAGAAGGCGCGCGTCATCCTCGACGAGGGGGGCTTCCCCAACGCCTCCATCGTGGCAAGCAACGACCTCGACGAGCATCGCATCACCGCCCTGAAGGCCGAGGGGGCGCCCATCAGTGTCTGGGGGGTCGGCACGCGGCTCGCCACGGCGCGAGACCAGCCGGCGCTGGGTGGCGTCTACAAGCTCGCCGCCATCCGCGACGAGGATGGCGTGTGGGAGGACCGCATCAAGCTGAGCGAGACCCCCGTCAAGATCAGCAACCCCGGGATGCAGCAGGTGCTCCGCGCGGTGCACCCGGACGGGACCTTCGCCGGGGACGTCATCAGTGATGTGCGTGACGAGCGGCCCCCGGGGCCCGAGGGCACGACTTGGGAGCCGCTGCTCATCCCCGTGCTTCGCGAGGGTCGGCTCGTCGCGGACCTCCCGGACGTGCACACCAGCCGCCTCCGCACGGCTGCGCAGGTGTCGTCCCTCCCCGAGGGGGTCAGCGCGATGACCAACCCCGCCCCCTACCCTGTGCAGCTCGCTGGCCCGCTGTTCCGTCGGAAGGAGGCGCTCATCGCCGCCGCCCGCGCCCGAACCCGTGAGCACGGAGGTACGTCATGAGACTCGTCCGCGTTGGAGCCGCAGTCCTCAATCAGGTCCCCCTCGACTGGGACGGCAACGAGCGGCGCATCCGCGCAGTGCTCGCCGATGCCCGCGACCGAAACGTCGCCGTGCTCTGCCTTCCCGAGATGTGTACGACCGGCTACGGGTGTGAGGACGCCTTCCAGTCCCCTGCCACCCTCGCCGAGGCGTGGCGGGTCCTCGACGCCGTTCTCCCCGAGACGCGCGGGCTGATCGCCACCCTGGGGCTACCGGTGCTGCACCACGGCTCGCTGTTCAACGCCGTCGCGGTGTGCTGCGACGGGAAGCTCCTGGGGTTGGTCGCGAAGCGCAATCTCGCCGGAGACGGCCTGCACTACGAGCCGCGCTGGTTCAAGGCCTGGCCCAATGGAGTCGTCGACCGCTGGCGTACCCCCGACGGGGAGATGGTCCCCATCGGTGACCTCCTGTTCGACTGCGGCGGACTCCGCATCGGGCTCGAGGTGTGCGAGGACGCCTGGGTGGCCCAGCGCCCTGGGGCGACCCTCGCGGGACGAGGCATCGACTTCATCCTGAACCCCTCAGCGAGCCACTTCGCCTTCGACAAGAACCGGGTCCGTGAGCGCTTCGTCATCGAAGGCAGTCGCGCCTTCGCCGTGACCTACGTATACGCGAACCTCCTCGGAAACGAGGCCGGACGGGCGATCTACGACGGCGGCGCCCTCGTGGCGACGGGCGGCGCGATGGTTGCCCGCGGCAAGCGCTTCAGCTTCGCCGAGACCGGGCTCACCGTGGCCACGGTGGACGTGGAGGCGACCCGGGTGATGCAGGCGCGGACTGCGTCGTACACCCCCCGCTTCGACGAGGAGGACGACCTGGTGAGCGCGCCCTTCATCCCGCCGCCGGCTCCCCTCGGGGACGGAGCGGGAGTCGGCGGGGACGCGGAAGCCGACCTCGCGGCCCCGGAAGCCTGGGAGGCCACCGGGCGCGTCCGCGAGGAGGAGTTCACCCGGGCGGTGACGCTGGCCTTGCTCGACTACCTGCGCAAGTCGTACAGCCGCGGGTTCGTTGTCTCGTTGTCCGGGGGCGCGGACTCTGCCGCCGTCAGCGCGCTCGTGGCGCTGATGGTGGAGCGCGCCCTGCGGGAGCTGGGGCGCGACGGCCTCGAGGCAAAGCTCGCGTACCTGGGCCCCGGATGGCTGGCGAGGACCGCCGAGGACGTGGACGCCGAGGACGTGGACGGCACGGCGAAGGCCCTGGTCCGGCGCCTCCTGACGACCGCCTATCAGGCCACGAAGAACAGCGGGGACGTGACTCGACACGCCGCGGCGGACATCGCCGATGCGTTGGGCTCCACTCATTACGAGCTCGACGTCGAGGACCTCGTGGTCGGCTATCGGTCCCGGGTGGAGAAGGCCCTGGGCCGGGAACTCAGCTGGGCCACCGACGACCTCGCCCTTCAGAACATCCAGGCCCGCGTGCGCGGCCCCTCCGTGTGGATGCTGGCCAACATCACCAGCTCGTTGCTGTTGGCCACGAGCAACCGCAGCGAGGCGGCCGTGGGCTACGCGACCATGGACGGCGACACCTGCGGAGGCATCTCTCCCATTGCCGGCATCGACAAGGCGTTCCTGCGGAGCTGGCTGCGCTGGCTCGAGACGGACGGGCCTCTCGATCTCGGCCCGGTGCCCGCGATGGCGGCGGTGAACGCCCAGCAGCCCACGGCCGAGCTGCGGCCACCGGAGTACGAGCAGACGGACGAAGGCGACCTCATGCCGTACCCCGTCCTGGACGCCATCGAGGCCGCCGCCATTCGCGACAAGCACGGACCCGCCGAGGTCTACCGACTCATGCGGTCCCACTATGCGGACCGCGAGGCGCTCGAGGTGCTGGGCTGGGTGGAGCGCTTCTTCCGGCTCTGGTCGCGCAACCAGTGGAAGCGTGAGCGGTACGCCCCATCGTTTCATGTGGACGACCGCGGGCTCGACCCACGCACCTGGTGCCGATTCCCCATCCTCAGCGGCGGCTACGCCCGCGAGTTGAGGGAGCTCCGGGCGCGGGTAGAGACGGAGACATGAGCGACGCCGCCAACGAAGGGCCCAGCAGCTTCACCTACGCGTGGCCGCGCCCGGCCGTGACCGTGGACTGCGTGGTGTTCGGGTTCGGGGAGGACGGGCTCTCGGTGTTGCTCGTGCGGCGGGGCGAGGAGCCCTTCGTGGGTCAGTGGGCCCTGCCGGGGGGCTTCGTCCGCGAGAAGGAAGGCCTCGAGGACGCCGCGCGGCGGGAGTTGGACGAGGAGACGGGGCTCACTCTCTCGTTCTTGGAGCAGCTGTACACCTTCGGCGCGCCTGCCCGGGACCCTCGAGGGCGGGTGATCACCGTGGCGTTCTACGCCCTCGTGAAGGAGCTGGCCCAGCCGCCTCTGCGCGCCACGGGGGACGCCGCCGCAGCGAAGTGGTTCTCCGAGGGGGAGCTGCCAGATCTCGCCTTCGACCACGGCGACATCCTCGGCGTCGCCAGGGAGCGACTGCGAGGCAAGGTCCGCTGGCAGCCCATCGGCTTCGAGCTGCTTCCCGAGCTGTTCACTCTCAGCGCGCTTCAGACGCTGTACGAAGTGGTCCTGGAGCGGCAGCTCGACAAGCGCAACTTCCGGCGCAAGGTGTTGAGCCTGGGAATCCTCGAAGAGACGCAGGAGATGCGTCGAGGACCGGGGCGGCCGGCCCGACTGTATCGATTCGACAAGGACGCATACGCGCGAGCCGAGGCCGACGGCTTCGTGTTCGAGCTGTAGGAGGCGACATGGACGCACTCATCGTGGTGGATCTGCAGAACGACTTCATGGACGACGGTGCGTTGCCCGTCGACGGGGCGTACGACGTGGTCCCACTGGCGAACGAAGCCATGAGTCGTTTCGACATCGTGGTGGCGACCCAGGACTGGCATCCGCCGAACCACGGCTCCTTCGCCGACAACCACGAAGGAGTGCAACCAGGCGAGGTCTTCGAGCTCGATGGCCTGGATCAGGTGGCGTGGCCTGCGCACTGCGTCCAGGGGGATGCCGGATCCGAGTTCGTCAACGGCGTGCACACCGACCGGTTCGACGCCGTGTTTCGGAAGGGGACGGACCCTCGGGTCGACAGCTACTCGGGCTTCTACGACAACGGGCGCCGCAAGAGCACGGGCCTCACGGAGTGGCTGCGAGAGCGAGGGGTAGCGCGCGTGTGCGTCCTCGGGGTCGCGACGGACTACTGCGTCAAGTTCACGGCCCTCGATGCAGCCAGCGAAGGCTTCGCGACGACCCTGCTGCTCGATGGCTGCGCAGGGGTGGACATGACCCCTGGCGACGTGGACCGGGCGGTGGACGAGATGCGGGCTGCGGGGGTGAGCATCGGATCCGTGGCCGAGCTGAGCATGCGCTAGAGGCCCACTTCAGGCTCGAGTCCCCCCTCAACGTCCGCTCCAAGGCAGCGACGTCGGGCGACGACATCCGTTTTGACGACGACTGTTGCGGGCCCTACTTACCAAGTTTAAAGTTCGCCTCCCGCTACTTGTCAATCGGCAAGTAACCTGGAGAGACTCAGTGATCACCTCGCGTTCCTCTCGCTCCGCGATCCTTCGCCTCGGCTCGGCGTCCGCCGCCCTGCTCACCAGTCTCGCCCTGGGCGGGTGTGGACCGGTCGATGGCCCGACCTACTACTCCGACGCGAAGCCGATCCTCGACGCCTACTGCGTCGACTGTCACACCGAAGGCGGCGTGGCGCCCTTCCCCTACGACACCGCCGAGCAGGCCGCCGAGTCAGCCGCGCTCATCGCCTGGGCCGTCGCCGACCGGGCCATGCCTCCCTGGGACGCCGACTCCTCGGTGCGCCCCCTTCGCTACGACCTCGCCCTCTCCGATGCGCACATCGCCACCCTCACGGAGTGGGCCGATGCCGGCGCAGCCATGGGCGACCCGGCCGACGAAGCAACGCCCATCGCATTGGAGAAGGGTGGCCTCGACCGCGTCGACGTCGACCTGACGCTTCCGGCGCCCTACACGCCGGACCCCGCCCGGGCCGACGACTACCGTTGCTTCCCGATCGACTGGCCCGAGACCGAGACCTCCTGGATCTCCGGCTTCGTGGGCCAGCCAGACTACGACCCGGTCGTGCACCACATCGTCGCGTTCGTCGTGCCGCCCTCCGCAGCGGACCTCGTGCACGGCTACGACGACTACAGTGACGGCCCCGGCTACCCCTGCTTCGGCGCCATCTCCCCCACCGACCAGATCACCGACGACGTCATCAACACCTCGATGCTCGGCCAGTGGGCTCCCGGAATGGAGGGCATCGCGCTCCCCGACAACACCGGCGTGCGCATCGAGCCCGGCACGGTGATGGTGCTCCAGATGCACTACACCACCGTGGTGGAGACCCTCGCGCCGGACCAGAGCAGCCTGGGAATGCGGGTGGAGCACGACGCCCCCGAGCGCGACGCGTACCTCGTCCCCTGGATGAACTACGCCTGGTACGCCAACCCCGACACCATGGCCATCCCCGCCGGGGAATCCGGCGTGCTTCACAGTCACCAGGCCGAGCTCGTGGGCAGCGTGCAGACCCAGGCAGGGGGCGCCGGCGGCACCCTCGATCAGGGGGCAGTGGTGCACTCCGTCTTCCCCCACATGCACAAGATTGGCCGCAGCTTCGCCCTCACGAAGGTCTCCGCCGACGGGGCCGAGGAGCTGCTGCTCTCGATTCCGTCCTGGGACTTCGACTGGCAGCGCGACTACGCCTTCGCCGAGCCGGTGGTCTTCGAGCCTGGAGACCAGCTCCGCTCAGAGTGCTGGTGGGACAACACCGCCGAGTGGCGCGCCGAGCAGGGCGTGACCCCGGTCGAGCCCATCGGAGTCACCTGGGGTGAAGGCACCTACGACGAGATGTGCGTCGCGCTGCTGACCGTGACGCCGCCGGAGTAGGGCGACCCATTGCGCCGGTCAGGAGTCTTCTGGCCCGCGCAATCAGTCGGTCAGGCTCTCGAAGCCACGCCCCTCCAGCCACGGCGTGGGGTCGACGAACGCCGATGTCAGGGCGATGCGCACCGCCTCCCTCAGCTCCGCCCGCAGAGCCACGGCCTCGACCGAGTCCGGCGGCAGCGGGTGCTTGCGATGGGGAAACGAGAGGGAGCCGAGCAGCATCAGCGCCACCCGGTCGAACCAGTTCCTGGCGTCGAGATCTCCCCGAATGACACCCAACTCCTGCCCTTGGTGCATGGCCTCGGTGATGGTGCTGCGCCAGCCGATGGTGGCTTCCTGGAAGCGGTCCTGAGCCACCTCCGGCGCCCGGAGCAGTTCACGGAGGATGGCCGTCGGTACCCACGGGTTGTCCCGCACAAAACCGAGCAACACCTCGGTCAGCCCATCGAGAGAGACCTCGAGGTTGTCGGGGGTCGCGAACCTGGCGAGCCAGCCGGCGGTGATGTCGAGGATGCGCACCGTCACGGCGTCCTGGAGCGCGGCCTTCGTGCCGTAGTGATAGAGCACCGCCTGGGTGGACATGTTCACCGCACCGGCGATCTGCCCCACCGACGTGCCGTCCGCCCCTCGAGCAGCAAACAGCTCGATCGCGGCGAGCTCCACGCGCTCGCGCACGACCTCGGGAGCCTCACGGGTCTTCCTCTGCGCCACCGATCCTCCTGCGCTCCCCCGCGCCGCCTACTCAGGCCCCGACCGTCTGGAGCGGATCCAGACTCACCACGGGCAGGTCCGGGTCCACACGCCGCACCTCGGTGAGCATGCTGCCGTAGTTCACGTTGAGACTGAACCCCATCTCCTCCCCCAAGGGCAGGAAGAAGTTGTCGTAGTGGTGAGGAATCAGCACCTTCGGCTGCACCTTCTTCAGCACCCGCTCCCAGAACCGGGGCGTACTGCCCCGCCCCGCGATCCCCGCCAGGAACCACTCCGCCGTGCGGTCCACCTCGTCGTCGAGCAGATCGCAGCTCCCCATGTGATAGAGGCTCGTGCCCGCCACCTCGATGTGGATGCCCCACACCTGGCCGCAGTGAAAGTCCTTGTGGGTCATGTGCGCACAGCTGTCACAGGTGAGCTCTCCGCCCTGCGGAATCGAGAGGCCGAGCATCAGCTTGCTGTGCACGCTGGGGATGAACCGCACCACGAAGGGCCCCACTTCATAGGGCGTCTTTGGCTCCACGGTGACTGCCTGGTCCGAGAGGCCGTGCAACCCCATGTAGTGCGTCATCGACGCGCTGCCGTAGACCGTGCAGCCGGTGGCCTTCGCGATGGCAGGCGTATCCAGGGCGTGGTCGAAGTGGGTGTGCCCCATGAGGACCGCATCGCACCTGGGCACAAACGTCGGCGCCAGCGCCGGATCGATGGTCAACGGCCGTCCGCGTGCCACGTGACCGAACGGCGCCCGCGACAAGAACGGGTCGGTGACGAGCGTGGTGCCTTCGTAGGTGATGGCGAAGCCGGCGGTCCCGAGCCACTGAAGGGTCAGGCCCGGGGGAAGCGCCTGGTTGCTGTCCCTCCAGTTCGTCCCCGCCGCGGCGCTGGAGTCGTTCCGGTGCCGCGCGCCAGGAGCGAGGACGAAAGGCAGGATGTCGGGCTGGAGTCGCAGGGGCATGACGCGATGATGCCGAAGGCGACGGAGAATGTGCGGGTTACGATGGCACCCCCAACTCTGAGCACCCATGCGACTCGCCTTCATCACCAGCCTGACCCTCGTCGCGTTCGCCGCGAACTCGGTCCTCTGCCGCCTGGCCCTGGGCGGAGGCTTCATCGACGCAGCATCCTTCACCCTGGTGCGTCTGGGGAGCGGTGCACTGGCTCTCGGAGCCCTGGCCTGGCTCTCCGCGCGCAAGCAACCCGCCCCCCCGACGGGGAGCTGGCTCTCCGGGCTCGCCCTGTTTGGCTACGCCGCCGCCTTCTCCTTCGCCTACCTCACGCTGGACACCGGCACGGGGGCGTTGATCCTCTTCGGCTCCGTGCAGTTGACCATGATCGGATGGGGGCTTCGCTCAGGTGAACGACTGAGTGCACCGCAGTGGATGGGAGTGCTCCTCGCCTTCGGCGGGCTCGTCTACCTCCTGCTCCCCGGCCTCACCGCGCCCGACCCCACGGGCGCCTCGCTCATGGCCGTCTCCGGAGCAGCGTGGGGGGTGTACTCCATTCGGGGAAGAGGGGCCGCCGCCCCCCTCCGCATGACCTCGCAGAACTTTGTGAAGGCGGTCCCCTTCGCGGCATGTGTGAGCGTCGTCGCCGTCTCCTCGATGCATCTCGACCCTCGAGGGCTCGGCCTCGCGCTCACCTCGGGGGTCGTGACGTCGGGCCTCGGCTACGCGCTCTGGTATCGGGCGCTCCGCGGACTGACCACGACCAAGGCCGCCGTCGTCCAGTTGACGGTGCCCATCATCGCGGCGGGCGGCGGGGTGTTCTTCCTGGGGGAACCGGTGGGAATGCGACTGGTGGTGGCGAGCGGGGGGATCCTCGGAGGGGTCGCGGTGGTCGTCCTCGGGCGGGGAGCCGAGCCTTCGGAGCCATGAACCTGGCTGGGTTCCGGCGTGCCCGCAGGACCGGCACAACGAGTGCATCCTCCGCCCAACGCCTTGGTCGCGGCTTTCGCGGCTCAAGAAACCCCGTCAACATAGGTTTCATGCACCGCTGCCTCCTCGCCCTCGTCCCCGCATCCGCCTTGCTCCTCGCCGGATGCCCCCCCACCGCCTGCACTCCGTCGGACGATCCGTCGATCCAGCTCGGGAGCGGCGTGGGCGGTGCGTTCGCTGCCTACGAGACCGGCGAGCAGGTAGGCCTCGACATCGCCCCCCAGGGTGGCTTCGGGGTCACGACCCTCATCCTCACCGATGGCCTCAATGCGACGGAGGACGAGCTCGCTGTAGCGCAGCTCGATGTCCTGATCGATGGCGTGCTCGAGGGGGAGTTCACCGCGGAGAACAACCGCCTGCTCTGCCGGAGCGACGGCGAGGGCGGCCAGATCTCCGGCGTGGTGGTGGGCTTCGACTCCCAGAAATACTCGTCCAACGACGATCTCCTGACCCTCAATGGTCAGGAAGTGGACCTCGACGTCACCGTCACCGACTCCCTAGGCAACTCCGCGCAGGTGCTCCAGCGGGTCACCGTGGTGGTGGGGAACTGAGCTGATGAGAACGAACCGCCACGCTGACAAGCCCCAGGGCCTTCGTCGCCTGCTCCCCCTCCTGTTCCTGGTGTTCGCGCTGGGCTGCGAGGAGTGCGACAAGTACGGCCCGGATCAGGCCCAGGACGCCTGCATGTCCTGCCACGAAGGCACCGAGTGGGCCCACAGCCCCATCGAGGAGGGGCGGTGCGTCACGTGCCACGGCGGCGACGCCAACGAGCGTCAGAAGGAGACGGCTCACGTGGCCATCCCGCCGAACTGGGAGGAGATTCGCGGCTCGCTGCCTCCGGCCCCTCCCGGGTTCATCCGTGACTTCGCGCCGGATCAGCTCGACGCCATCGACCCGGCGTACCTCCAGTTCATCAACCCCGGCGACGTGCGGGTGGCTGCCGCAGCGTGCGGCGAGTGTCACCCGGACCACGTGGCCAACATGCCCAACTCGGTCATGGCCACGAACGCGGGCCACTACTACCCGACCCTGTACCTGGCGGGACAACAGCCCGACCGGAACGCCATCTATGGGTCCGTGCCGGCCATCGACCCCGACTGCGACCCGTCCATCCCCGGCACCGTCTGCGAGCTCGAGACCCTCGTGCCCGCCGACCACCCCGAGGTGGAGGAGATCTTCGCCAACGGAGTCCCCCCCGAGGACGAGCTGCTCGAGTTGACCTATCGCAGCTATCTCGCGAAGAACTGCAACACCTGCCACCAGAGCGGCTTCCCCAAGAACAACTCGCCGGGCACCTACCGCTCCACGGGCTGCAGCAGCTGCCACTTCGTCTACGACAAGTCAGGCACCTACCAGGGCGGCGACCCCACCATCGCCCGCGGCACCCCGGTCCACCCGGCCCGCCACGAGATCACGACGGCCATCCCGGCAGAGCAGTGCGCCACCTGCCACTTCCAGGGCGGGCGCATCGGGCTGACCTTCCGCGGGATCCGCGAGGGGGGGTTCTCGGGACAAGCACCGCCGAACGCGGAGCCCATCAACGAGACCCTCTACGGCCACGCGCCCGGCTACTACTTCACCGACGAGGACACGACGAACTCCATCGACGAGACGCCGCCGGACGTGCACTTCCAAAAGGGCATGGTCTGCGCCGACTGCCACGTCGGGACCGACGTGCACGGCGATGGGCGCCTGTACTCGAGCAGCAAGTTCCAGGTGACCCTGCGCTGCGAGGACTGCCACGGGACGATTCGAGAGCCCGCTCGCCCTGACGACGACGGAGTGTTCCGCTCGTACAAGGGCAACGAGTTGACCCAGCTCCGCCTCGAGAACGGAGCGGTCCAGCTTCGGGGCAAGGTGGATGGCG
Source organism: Deltaproteobacteria bacterium (assembly GCA_023954745.1). Taxonomy (GTDB): domain Bacteria; phylum Myxococcota_A; class UBA796; order UBA9615; family UBA9615; genus JAGSHC01. Next base: position 25,432 of record JAGSHC010000064.1, read on the forward strand.
AGCTGCACACCGTGCCTCAGCCCGCAGAGCTGCTCGCGGACGGAGGCGGCGGCACTCTGGGGATGCACGCCGCCATGGGGGAGGACGAGGACGGCTGGTCCCACACCGACTCCCTCACCTGCGACACCTGCCACAGCAGCTGGCTCCAGTACTGCATCGGCTGCCACGTCAGCATGGACCTGCGCCTGGACCAGACGGACTACCAGACTGGCACGGCGACTCCGGGACTCACCCGTGGCTCCCGCTCGACCTTCTCGCTGGACTCGTTGCTCCTCGGCACGGCCCCCGACGGCCGAGTGCAGACCGCGCATCCCTCCCAGCAGGTGCAGATCGCGGTGTTCGGCTCCGAGGACTACGGCACCGAGGATGGCGAGCTCCTGCACGGAGGTCTGGTCGACGACGGTGAAGGCGGCCAGAAGGTGGCTGGCAAGTTCCGAGAGGCGCGAGGACACTTCGCAAACCTCGGCTTCGCGCCGCTCTTCCAGCACACGACAGCTCGGATCGGGCGTCAGTGCAGCGACTGCCATCGCGAGGACGCCAGCCCCGAGGAGCTCGAGCGCGTCCGAGGGGTGTACGGCTTCGGGACCGGCGAGTTCATGCTCCAGGCCCACGATGGGACGATGGTGGACGGCCTTCAGTTCCTCGATGAGGACGGCAACCCCACCACCGACTGGATTCACGAGGACACCGGTCCCGTGGCGCCGGAGGTGCGCGAGCGCGCCATTGGGGTCATCCTCGAGTGATGCGCCGCGACCTCTCCTTTCCCCGTCCCTTGCTCCTGCTGACCCTCGGACTCGCTGGTTGCCCGGCCACGGAGGACTTCGAGGTCCTCGTCACGGACGAGCCCTCGGGCGTGCTGCTCTCGGCCCACTCGGACGGAGACACCCTCATGGCGGTCGGCGGCCAGCTCGACGGCTCCGCCGGGACGATGGTGCAGGGGACAGGCGACAGCTGGTGCCGGGAGACGTTGACGGATCAACCGTTGTGGTGGCTGCACGGCGACGGCGCGGGGGCCGGCAACTGGACGGCCACCGGAGCCGCTGGGACCGTGCTGCGCAGCGAGGGCGGGACGGTCACTGACGAGACGCTGCCCCTCGAGGACGACGACGTCATCTACGGCGTGTGGGTCGACGGCGACACCGAGTGGGCCGTGGGCGGGGACCCCTTTGGCGACGGGGAGGGCTTCGTCTGGAAGCGCTCCGGCGGCGCGTGGGCCGAGGTGGAGGCTGGCCTGCCCGGCGTGCTCTTCAAGGTGTGGGAGGACTGGATTGTCGGGAACGGCGTCGTCTACCGCATCGAGGGCGATGCTCTCGTGGACGTGACCCCACCGGGGGCGCCCAACTTGCGCACGGTGCGCGGGCGCAGCAGCGACGATGTCTGGGCCGTGGGCGGCGACGGGAACTCCGTCATCGTGCACTGGGACGGCAGCGCCTGGACCGAGGTGGACGTCGACCCCTACTGCGGCGACCGCCCGCTGAACGGCGTGTGGACCGCTCCCGGAGAGGACGTGTGGGTCACCGGCTTCAACGGGGTGATGGCGCGGTTCGATGGCACCGACTGGACCTGCGCCGACTCGGTCTCAGCCCAGGAGCACTACCACGCGGTCTGGCCGCACGGCGACGACGTGTGGTTCTTCGGCGGGAACCTGACGCGGCAGGTCGACAACGTCGGCCACATCGCCCGCTACGGGCTCGGGACGAGCGAGGTCGTCATCGGGGACTGCGAGTAGGCGAGGCACCCCGGATGGGAGCCGACCTCAGCTCCCGCACTCGATGGTGAGGCCCTCGCCGAAGTCGGCCATCACGCCGGCGGTGCGGGTCACGACCACGTTCACCGCGGTCTCCTCGCCAGGCGTGAGGCTGACGGGGCAGACGCTCGTGATGGTGTACTCGTAGTTGTTGAGCCACGCAAAGTCTCCCGAGCCCACCCCGCGCACCACGGCGAGGACGCGGAGACGGTCGCCTCGCGCGTCCACATCCGCCGCGGGCCCCTCGCGCAAGGTGCGGCGCAGCTTCGGCTTCGCCTCGAAGCTATCCATGCTGCCCACGGTGTCCTGCCCGATGGAGAAGCTCATGGACGTCACGCGGTAGCTGGGACCGAGGGTGTCTGCAGTGCGGACCGCGAGGCGCGCCTGCGCGTTCTCGGACCCCGGCGGCGGGGGTGCGACGTCGGGAGCGCTCGAGACCTCGGCAACAGCGGAGTCGCCCGGGGCGCTGAGGACGCTGACGTTCACCTTGGACTCCCCAGCGACCGAGACGCTGGCGAGGAGGGACAGGGCGAGGAAGACGGTCGCGGCGAGAACAGATCGAGACATCGGGGACTCCAACAAGCAATGGCCCCTGCGAAAGCGCCGGGGTGTACAGAAGCTATGTGGATCCCGAGCCCCCGCCCACTCGATTGGCGCAAGAGAACGTAAGCGTCTGTGATCGAGGCGCCCCCGTGCGCGGTCAGCGGCCCTTGCGCACCTCGAGGTCGCGCTTGCTGAGCCGACCCCGTTCGTCAGTCACCACCACCTCGTGGATCCCAGCTTCGGGCGTCCACCAGAGCCGCTCGGTGGCTGCCACTGTGCCGAGGAAGGCTCCGTTCACGAACCAGCTGAGTTCGGTGTCGCCAGCCGCTTCAGCCTCCAGGGGAATCTGCTGTCGGTCCACCGGCATGCCAGGGATGAGCAGCGCCACGTGGTCGGCCGGGGGGGTGAGGATGCGGGGAGCGACATCGCGTTGGGGGGCCGCACACCCGTCAGCCCAGGTGGGAGGCTCCGGCAGATGACGGTGGCGATTGCGCACGAAGCGCCGCACGCTGGCCGGCCACACGACGAAGGTGCGACTCTCCGTCTCCAGCTCGGGGTCACCGCAGCCCGGCCGCACCGCCAGGCCCGTGGCGATCTGCACCTGCCGCTCCGTGTGGAACGGGCACGCCTCCGTGGGAACCGCCTCGTAGCGCGCAAACTCCGAGGTCCGTCGAGGGCAGGCCTCCGTCGCTGGGTGGCCCGAGTAGGCGCACACGTCGATGCGCCGCAGTTCGCTGGGCACCGGGTCCACCGGGGACGGCGCGGTCCGGTCCCTCAACGCGGAGAGGACGTCGAACAGGAGTGGACCCGCCGTCTCGCTCCCCTGAAGCTGAGCCCTCCCCCGGTTGTCGAGGTTCCCCACCCACACCGCCACGGTGTGCTCGGGCCCGCTCCCCACCGCCCACGCATCGCGACGGCCGGAGCTCGTGCCGGTCTTCCAGTGGATGTCTGGGGTGGAGTGCAGCTCGCGCCGCCGAGGGAAGTCCGGGCGGTCCCGCTGACTGAGGGTCTTGCGCGTCAGCCAGGTGCTGCCCTCGCTCAGGACGGGCCGGGCCGTCGCGGGCTCGGCCCCTACCTCGAACACCAGGGGCTTCCAGCGCCCGTCTTCGGCCAAGGAGGCGTAGAGCCCTGCGATCTCCAGCGCCGTCAGCTCCACCCCGCCCACCGCCGCCGAGAGTCCGTACCGGCCGGGGTCGGTGCCGAAGGAGCGCACGCCCATCTGCCGCAGCGTGCCCAGGAACTCCTCGACCCCGATGCGCTGGAGCAGGGAGATGTAGGGCAGGTTCAGCGAGCGGGACAGGGCGTCGTCGAGCCGCACGAGGCCATCGAAGTTGCCGTCGTAGTTGCTCGGAGACCAGGTGCCCCAGGAGGCGGGCACGTCGGGCACGAGGAACGACGGGAGCGCAATCCCCCGGTCGATGGCCATGGC
>JAGSHC010000011.1 GCA_023954745.1 Deltaproteobacteria bacterium
CCTCGTCATCGCCGCCCCGTGGCCTCGCCTACCTCGGAGCGAAGCCGCCGTCCGCGCCCTTCGCGCCCGCGGCGGCGTACAGTCCCTTCCCCGCGGACGCGCCTCCCTCGAGACCGCGACGCGCCACCTCCGCGGAGGCGGGCTGGTGGTCGTGCTCGTGGACTCGCTCAACCCGAAGCGCGCTGGGCGCCGCGCCCTCCCATTCGTAGACGAAGCGGTGGGGGCGCCGGATGGACTCGTCGCCTGGGCCGCGCGGCAGGGGGCCGCGCTCCATGTCGCCGTCGCGGGAGGGACCGAGTTCCGCTTGAAGCGTCTTCGGGCAGGCGGAGAGGCGGAGCGGCTCCCACGCCACGAGACAGAGCAGCTCTCCAACATCGTCGTGGAGGCGCTGGCCACTCAGTCACGGGAACGACCCTGGGAGTGGGCCTGGGTTCGTGCCCTCGCTTTGCTGACCCTCATGTGCGTCGCGGGAGGCTGCGGCACCAACGAACAGCTGCCCCCGTTGCCGCTCGACGCCTCAGCTTGGCGGGCCGACGTCACCGACCTGCGATGGGAGGGGCACTCGCAGGGAGCGGCTCTGACGTTCGAGTCCGCCGCCGCCCGTGTTCGCGTCGTCGACGGTGGCTGGGTGGGCGGCTTTGAGGACGTGCAGCTCGCCTGGGCTCGCGACGACAGCCCTGCGGTCACCCTGCGGGGCGCCACTGCATTCGGGACCTTTCCTGCCGGCCCGCTCACGGTCTCCAGCGCCACGTACGCCATCGATGGGGTCGAGGGCACCACGGATGAGCTCCGGTGGCGCGGAGGGCGTGACCTCGTCTGCGGGGGCTGCCCCCTCGAGTCACTGGCCGAGGAGCTGCCCCCATGAGCACGGCGGTCCTCGAAGCGCGCGGCGTCACCGCGGGATGGGGCAAGCGTCCGCTTCTCCAGGGTCTCACCCTGCAGGTGGGCGCCGGGGAGAGGGTCGCGGTCCTCGGACCCAACGGTGCAGGGAAGACCACTCTCTTCGATGTGCTCGCCGGTCGGCTGCCTCCGCGGCAGGGCCACGTACTGCTCCTGGGCCAGGAGGTGACGAAGCAGCGGCTGCATCAGCGAGCCCGTCGTGGACTGGGCTATGTGCCCCAGGAGCCCACGGTCTTCGACAGTCTCACGGTCCAAGAGAACCTCGCCGCCGCCCTGCGGGCACCCGCTCGGCGCCCCGCGTCGTCCGACCTCGCGGACGCCGACATCCTCGAGGCGAGCCTGCGCCGCTTCTCGCTGTCGTCCGTGGCCACGCAGCCTGCGCGCACGCTGTCTGGCGGGGAGCGCCGGCGTGTTGAGGTCGCGCGGACACTTCTTCTCCGGCCCGGGGTGCTGCTGCTGGACGAGCCCTTCGCCGGGCTCGACCCCAGAGGGCGAAAGGCGCTCCAATCGGGCCTGGAGAGGCTGCCACCTCGCACCGCGCTGGTCATGACGGACCACGCCGCAGATGATCTGCTCGCCCTGTGCGAGAGGGTGGTTCTCTTGATCGACGGAGGCATCGTGTTCGATGGCCCACGCAGCGACTTCTCCCCCGCCTCTGAAGCCTGGGCTCGCTACTTCGGACCTTGACATGGTCGGCAGATCCTGCCGTATGCAGGTATCGGGCCAACTGCCCCCGAGCGCATTGACCACGTGAGATGCCGTTGCTAGCTTCAGTAGCGAGGGAAGACTCCGCCAACGCTGGGGGTCGGTCGTACAGACGGGGCACGGAGGGGTAAGAGAGTCCATGGCGCTCGAGCTGAAGCAGTCGCTCAAGATGAGCCAGCAGCTGGTGATGACTCCCCAGCTGCAGCAGGCGATCAAGCTCCTCCAGTTGAACCACCTGGAGCTCGCCGACCTGGTGAGCCAGGAGATGGTCGAAAACCCGGTCCTCGAAGAAGTCATCGAGGAGCGCGAAGACCACATGGCCCCCGCGGCCGACAACAACTCCACCGAGACGACGAACGACCCCAACGCCGAGGGCCAGCGCGAGCAGGAGATCGACTGGGAGAAGTACCTCGAGAACTACAGCTCCAGTCCCAAGACCGGAGCCGAGGTTCGCCGCGACGCCGACGACCTGCCCACCTACGACCAGACGCTCACCCGCTCCGAGACCATGAGCGAGCACCTCATGTGGCAGCTCCACATGGCGGAAGCGGACGAGGTCACGCGCGCAGCGGCGGCGGCGGTCATCGGGAACCTCTCCGATGAGGGCTTCCTCAGCGGAACCCTCGAGGACATCGCAAACGAGGAGCTCATCCCCGTTGACGATGTCGAGGAGGGGTTGCTCCTGGTGCAGACCTTCGATCCTCTCGGCATCGGCGCTCGCGACCTTGCGGAGAGCCTGCTGATTCAGGCCCGGGTGGTGTTTCCCGACGACCGCGTGGTGCACCGCATCCTCAAGGAGCACGTCACGAACCTCGAGAAGCGCGACTACAAGCGGATCGCGCGTGCCCTTGGGGTGTCCCTTCCCCGCGTCCTGGAGGGCGTCCGCTCCATCGCCGAGCTCGAGCCCCGACCCGGGCGCGAGTTCACGAGCGAAGAGCCCCGCTACATCACCCCAGACATCTACGTCATCAAGAGTGAGGACGACTACGTCATCCAGCTCAACGAAGACGGCGTTCCGAAGCTGCGGGTGTCGAACTACTACCGACGCGTGCTGAGCGGCGCCCAGAAGGGCGACAAGGAGTACATCCAGGAGAAGCTCCGCTCGGCCCAGTGGCTGATCCGAAGCATCTATCAGCGCCAGCGCACCATCTACAAGGTGGTCGAGAGCATCGTGAAGCAGCAGCGCGGCTTCTTCGTCGAGGGCATCAGCAAGCTCAAGCCGATGATTCTGCGGGACGTGGCCGAGGACATCGGCATGCACGAGTCGACCGTATCCCGTGTGACGACCAACAAGTACGTGCATACGCCGCACGGCACCTTCGAGCTGAAGTTCTTCTTCAACAGCGGGATCCAGAAGGGCGATGGCGACATCGCCTCGGAGATGGTCAAGCAGCGCATCAAGTCGATCATCTCCGAGGAGAACCCTCGGAAGCCCTACAGCGACCAGGCCATCGTGAAGATGCTGCTCGAAGAGGACATCAAGATCGCCCGCCGTACCGTCGCCAAGTACCGAGACATGCTCGGCATCAGCTCGTCATCGCAGCGCAAGCGGCTGTTCTGACGGAGCCCCGGTCGCCGACGAGGAGCCCATGCAGATCGACGTGACCTTCCGACACATGGCGCCCAGCGCGGCCCTCCGCTCCTACGCCAGCGACAAGGTGGGCCGAATCACCCGAATCCTGGAGGACCCCATCTCCGCCCGGGTGAAGCTGAGCCTCGATGGGTTTCGCAACGTCGCGGAGGCCTCGGTCCACGGGAAAGGAACCGTGCTGACGGCCAGCGAGAGCTCGAAGGCAGACATGTACGCCGCCATCGACATCATCTCGGACAAGCTCGCCGCCCAGGCGCGGCGACACAAGAGTCGCGCGACGGCGCATCGCTCGAGCCCCACCGCGCAGCGGGCGGCGCAGATCGAGCTCGCCGACGCCGACGAAGACATCGAAGACGACGAGTGAGAGAGGCGCCCCACGCGCTCGCCTGGCTGTTCCTCCACCCCATGGCAGTGGCGCTCCTCGCCGGCGCACTCGCTGGGGACATGTCCATCGCCATCATCGTCGCGGTGGCTCTTACTCCGCTGATCTCCGAGCGGGACGACCCCGAGCTCGCGGCGGGAGTGACCGTCGCGGCCATCTTCGTGGCCACGGACCTCAGCACGCGCCCCATGGGCGGCATCCTCAACGAGTCCTGGGTAGCGAGCACCCTCGCTCTGACCTGTCTGCTCGGAGCCGCCATGGCGATGGCCAGCGTGCACCTCACCGCCGCAGGGCGCACTCTGCGCACCGTGCTGACCATGGGAATCATCCTCGGCATTGGCTACACCGTGCGCCCCCCGGACGTGCTCAACGGCCTCGCTCCCTGGACCGCCGGGGCGCTCTTCCTCATCGGAACCGGGAGGCTTGCGGGCTCGAGTCCAGAGATGGACCGCAGCCCGCGTCGCCTGGCGACCGGCCTCGCACTCATCGCCACCAACGTCGCAGGGGGAGCCGCGGTGCTGGTGCTTCCCGTGGTGCTCGGGCTCACGAGCCTCGTCCGGGACAAGGACCTGCAAGGCAAGTTCATGCAGGTGCTGGCTGCCCTCGCGGCCCTGGCCGCCGCGGTCCTGTGCACCTGGCTCCCCTACCAGCTCCCGGCCTGGGACCAGCCCATGATCCAGCTCCCCACGGGAGACATCGTGGTGGACGTAAGCAAGACGGTCATCGTCCTGCCCCTCATGGGGCTGGGGGCCGCGCTGTACTTCGGCTGGGGCCGGATGACCTCGGACGACTGAGCTGATTGCGCCGGGCAGAAGACCTGAGTGACGTTCTCGCCCACGGGCCAATCAGGGGATGACGAAGTTCAGCGTGTAGGTGTAGTTGCAGTCCACCCAGGTGGCCGCCGGCGACACGGTGATCTTGTAGTCGATGTCGAACAGCTGGAGGATGTTCAGCTGGAACGGCAGCGAGCCGCTGGTGCCCGTCCCGCTGTACGTCGTGCCGTCGATGTCCGCGAACACCGTGATGGGGAGGGCCGAGGTCCACGAGATGGAGCCCGCCTGGCAGCTGGCTGGCAGCCCGCTTCCGCTCGCGATGAACGCGAGCCACGCTGCGAGGTTCGAGGTGAGGCCGGTGTCGAACTCGTAGATGTCCCACAGGTCGGTGGGATCGGAGAAGACGCCCGCCACGGAGCCGTTCCCCGCCTGGAGCTGCAAGATCCCGCTGATGGCGCAGGGCCCGGTCCCGAACACCAGCTGGGGTGACGTGTTGCTGAGCTCGTACCCGGGGCTGTTGGGACCCGTCTCCCACATCTCGAAGGGACCCGCCTGGGCCTCGTTGATGTAGCCATCGCAGTTGTCGTCGATGGTGTTGCAGATCTCGAGAGCGCCAGGGTTCACCGCGTTGTTGAGGTCGTTGCAGTCGCCTTCGCAGGTGGAGTAGCCGTCGGAGTCCTGGTCGAAGCCGTCGTCCACGAACCCGTTGCAGTCGTTGTCGATGTCGTCGCAGATCTCGGTGTTTCCGGGGAACGCGGCCGCCTCGTTGTCGTCGCAGTCGTCGCAGCTGCGGACATTGTCGCCGTCGTTGTCCGTCTCCCCGAGGGCGTCGAAGTTCGGCGCGCCAGAGCAGTCGTTGTCGAGGCCGTCGCAGATCTCCGGGTTGTTGGGGAAGTTCCAGGGGGCGCCGTCGTCGCAGTCGCCCTGGCACGGCGACCAACCGTCGGCGTCGAGGTCCTGGTCGTCTGGGTCCACCACTCCGTCGCAGTTGTTGTCGTCGAAGCCGTCGCAGATCTCGGGGCACCCGGGGCAGACGGTGGCGGCGTTGTCGTTGCAGTCCTGGCTGCCGACTCCCGTGAGCTCACCCTCTTCGCAGCGGCCGTCACCGTCGGCGTCGATTCCGTCGGGGCAGAAGCCGTCGCTGTCCTGGTCGAGTTGCCCCAGCGGGATGTTGTCCACCGTGATGGAGACCGTCGCCTGACCCGTCACCCCGAGGTTGTCGCTCGCGCGCAGGGTGATGAGGTGAGTGCCCTCGTCGAGCAGCGCGTCGAACTCGCTGACGCCTTGTCCGTTCGAGCTGCCGGAGAAGATGGGCCCCTGGATGTCCGAGCTCCACTCCACGACGTGCGGCCCAGCCACTCCTTCGTTCGAGAGCGTCAGCCCGTCGAACACCACAGCCGAGCCGCTGTAGTAGAGGAAGGTGGCCTGCGGCTCGTTGATGAAGACCTGCGGAGGGTCCGTCGCGATGGTGACGTCGATGCTCTCCGCGTCGCTCTGGCCGGCGGAGTCGGTGACCCGGAACTCGATCGTGTGAGTGCCCGCCACCAGGTTGGATGCGGTGAACTCGACGTACCCCGAAGAGTCGGGGTTGCCTTCGAAGAGGGGCTCCTCGTGCAGGGAAGAGGTCCAGACGACCGCCATCTCATCGAGGAAGTCGTTGTCGTCGACCGAACCGGCGAACTGCACCGTGGGAGTCTGGAAGACCGACTCGTGGTCCGGCGTGATGATGGAGACCTGAGGGGGCAGGTCGAAGGCTGCGATCTGCTGGGTGTTGCACGCCGGCCCCGCGACGAAGGCGAGCAAGCTGACGAGAACCATGGAACTGCGGCGAATCATCGCGCCTCCTCTGTGGACCTGGAACGACCCACGACACGCCGCTTCTTGCAGGAAGTCAAGGCCTCGTCAAGGGATCGGGCAGCCCGGTCAGTCTAGTGACCATCTCTGATCGCGGGACGAAGTCCCCTCCCCCAGTCAGCGTCCGATGTAGCGGACACGACTCGAAGCCCGCAGTTCGCTGGCCCAAGACCCGTACGTCCGTTCGAACTTGAGCGCGTAGTACCGACGACTCACCATCGCTGCGACCTCTTCGTAGGGTCGTCCCCCAAAGATCGTGTCGGCGTTCTCGCCGTAGTACCGCCGCTCCTCCTCTTCGGAGACCTCCCGGACGAGCCGACCGACCGCCACCTCGATGGCCTGGTCGAGCCGCGCGACGTCGAGGAGGAACTCCCGAAAGTCCCCGGCACCCAGGCCCCAGCGCGCGAGAAACTGCCGCTTTCCGTCTCGGACGGGGAATGTGTGTTCAAAGGCGCCATCGGCCGTCTCCAGCGTGCCCAGTGAGACCTCGATGCCCTTGGCGAGGCCCGCCTGTCGAAGCGTCTCCCGGAAGATCAGTCGCTCCAGCGGAGCACGCTCCTCGCAAAGCAGCCTCCCAAAGGAAGGCGTGCAACCGTCGCCAGCGATGCGCTCCCCGACTTCGCGCTCGAACTGCACCTGAGATGCAGCGATCGGTGTGTTGCCCACCACGGCGACCACACGGTCGACCGCCACCGCAGCCGGAGCGGCTGGCGCAGCGAGAGCCACACCGGGGACCACGGCGACTCCGAGGAGGAGCACCAGCAGCATCCACCGCATCACCGCACCCCGTAGATGCTGTCGAGGATGATCATCGCCAGGTTCGACCAGGCGTGGAACAACGTCCCAGCCAGGACGTTGCCCGTGCGGGCGCGCAACCACCCGAAGATGAACGCGGGGAAGATGATGAAGGGCTGCCACCACTGCCATGTCACCAAGGAGTGACCTGCAGTGAAGAGGATGGCGGTCACCGGGAGGCTCCAGCCGAACTCGGCGCCGAGGAACCGGAACCTGCGCCCGTCAAACACCTCGTTGAGCCGGGTCTGCATGTACCCCCGGTAGAAGTACTCCTCGGCGAAACCCACGCAGAGCAGCTGATACGGAATCTGGAGCCAGAGGTCGTCCGGTAGTCCGTGCTTCGGGGTGTGCGGCGGGTACGGGTACTTCAGGTTGAGGATTTCGTCGGTGACGAAGGGCAGCCCGGTCGTCTGCCAGTAGTGATTCCCGAGGACGAACGCGGGATAGATCAGGGCGATGAGGAGCAGAAGCCACTTCGTCGCCTTCCACAACTCCCGGGCCAGGGGCTCGGGAAACTGAATGTCGTCGTCGACCCGGTAGTTGTTCCAGCGCTCGGCGATGGCCGGCGCGTAGATAAACACGATGGGCACCAACACGAGCCAGTTCTCACTGAGCCCGAAGCCATCACGCGCCACCCGGATCAAGCGAATGAGACCGCAGGTGCCGAGGTACAGGATCAGGATCTCGAGCCAAATCCGGCGTCGGCCGAGCGCTTCACTCACTCGACGAGCCCCGCGTTCATGGAGCCGGTGCGATACCCCTGCAGGTCCAGAGACACCCACAGGAACCCTGCGTCCGTCGCCACCTTGACGATGTCGCCGCGCAGGGGCTCGGCCGCGAGCCGCGCGATGTCCGACGGCAGCACCTCGATGCGGGCAGTCCTTCCGTCGGATCGCACCCGCACCTGGCGAATGCCTCGCGCCTTCAAGAACAGCTCCACCGCTCCCACCTGAGTGAGCTTCTCCTCGGTGATGCGCGTTCCGTAGGGGAAGCGCGACGAGAGACAGGCGAACGCGGGCTTGTCCCAGACTCCCAGCCCGAGCCCCCGCGCCGCTCCGCGCACATCCGCCTTGCTCATCCCGGCCTCGATGAGAGGGTGAATGACGTCGTGCTCGCGGGCGGCAACCAGCCCGGGACGGTGGTCCCCGAGGTCGTCGACATTCACGCCGTCGGCGATCCAGTCCGTGCCGAGCTCCCGCGCCCGGTCCCGGGCAACGGAGTAGAGCTCCGTCTTGCAGTGGTAGCAGCGGTCCGAGCCGTTCGAGACAAAGGCCTCGCGGTCCATCTCCTCGCTCTCGGCAAGCTCGTGGCGCACCGCTGCTTCCTGCGCCAACCGCACACAAGTCAGCCGCTCCGGCTCCGGCAGGGTGGGCGAGACCGCTGTCAGCGCGACCACGTCCCGACCTCGCTCCTGGGCCGCCACCGCGAGCACGAGGGCCGAGTCGACGCCGCCGCTCAGGCAGACCACCCAACGCCCCGGTCGGCGGAAGACCGCCCGCAGCCGCTCCAGCTTCGGACCCCACACAGCCTCGTCCGACGCCGCGCGGGACGGGTCGGCGGAGGGAGTCAGCACAGGCAGGAGAGCGGACACGGCGGCGATGATAGGGCCTCGATCCCGTCCCCGCCCCCGTGGACCCCCGCGAGGGGCCGAGGGCGCGCACGCTGTCGAATTGCTTAGAGAACTCGGGATCCGGTGTGCTAGAAACCGCGCGCTCGGAGCTATGGCTCCGTTGGAGGTGCTGCATGCCCACGCTGAAGTACAAGGCCGACGACCGCGCGCTGGTCTACCTGGGGTGCCTGTTCGCCCTCGTCCTGCTGATGTGGAACACGGGCTTCAACGCCTTCGGATACTTCCTGCTGCTGTTCTTCTCGATGACGATGGCTGTGGTGGCCCACAACACCAGCCACATGGGCATGTTCGAGGAGAAGTGGGCCAACAAGGTCATGGATTACGTCGTCAGCATGGCGTACGGCAACCCCATCTTCGCGTGGACGCCAACCCACGCGAACAACCACCACATCTACGCGAACCGCGAAGGCGACGAGGCCATCTCGTGGCGCTGGACGAACAAGAACACGTGGTGGATGGCGCTCCTCTACTACCCGATGTGCGCCTACTACCAGACGAAGCTGGTGAACCCGTACCTGGGCCGCCTCTGGCGGACGCGACGCAAGGACTTCTTCGTCACCATCAGTGAGCACGTCGTGTTCTATGGCTACATGGCGGTCCTGTTCTACATCGACTGGCGCAAGGCACTTCTGTTCGCCCTCATCCCCCAGCAGTTCTCGCTCTGGTGCGTGCACTTCTTCAACTACGTGCAGCACGTGGACTGCGACCTCGACAGCAAGTGGAACCACAGCCGCAACTTCACGGGGAAGTGGCTCAACGCGTTCCTCTTCAACAACGGCTACCACTTCGTGCACCACTGGAAGCCGATGGCCCACTGGAGCGAGCTGGAGGACCTGCACGCGCAGGTGCAGCACCTCATCCACCCGGAGCTTCAGTTCAAGAACGTGTGGGCCCACCTCGGTCGGCAGTACGTCATCGGTGCCTTCGTCGAGAACCCCCCGCCGGACTTCACCGGGCACATCGGCAGCGAGGAACGCCAGAAGGCTCCTCCGGTCCCCGAGACCTGGAGCGGGTACACCAGTCGCTTCCCCGGAGAGGTGAAGCCCGCCGTCGTCGGGGCGCCGCCCCCGGTGGTACGCCGCGCGACCGCCAAGAAGAAGAAGGCAGCCTGAGCCGTTCGCCGTCCACCCGGACGGTTGTCATGTGGGTCCCTTTCGCCCCCGGGGCAAGGGCTGTATACACCCGGCCATGTTCACGCCACGCATCCAGCGAGGGCGCCTGACAAGGGCCCTCGTCCTCGAAAATCCCGACCCCAGCCTCGATGATCAGCTGGAGCGCATTGGGTTCTCGGTCCATCGCGAAACCGAGACGCCCGACGAGGACCGTCTCCTTCAGCTCATCGCAGAGCACCGTCCGCAGCTGATCTTCAAGCGGTCCCGGGTGGAGATCACCGAGCGCGTCGTCGCGGCGGCGGATGACCTCTACGGCGTGATGCTGTGCTGCATCGGAGACGACTCTGTGGACAAGCAGGCGACTGCTGCGCGGGGCATCGTCGTCCTGAACGACCCCCGGTCCAACGGACGCTCCGTCGTCGAGATGGTGATCGGCCAGATGCTGGCCGGCGCGCGGCGCATTCCCGACGCTTGGGGCGAGACGAGCCGCAGCGAGTGGAAGAAGTCCGCCTCCGGCCGCTACGAAGTGAACGGCAAGGTGCTCGGCGTGCTGGGTCTGGGCAGCATCGGATCCCAGGTGGCGCGGGTCGCGAGCTCACTCGGGATGAGGATTCGCTTCTACGACAACAGCGACGTGGCTCAGGCTGTGGGCGCAACGATGGACTGGGAGCCGGTTCACAGCATCGGGGAGTTGTTCGAAGCCTCGGATGTGCTGACGGTGCACCTCTCGGCCGAAGACCTGCGCGGGCGCTCGAACCGCAACGTCATCACTGGCGAGCACTTCATGGCTATGGGGCGGGCGCGGGCATCCGAGTCGCCCGGGGTCTTCATCAACATGGGCCGCGGAACCCTCTATGAGCCGACCGACCTGCTCGCCGCGGTCAAGGCGGGGCGGGTGAAGCAAGCCTTCGTCGACGTGTTCCCCGTGGAGCCGCGCAACGCCTCGGAGTCCTGGACCAACCCGTACGCCGAGGACCCCCGTATTCACACGACGCCTCACATCGGCGCCGCGACACGGGAGGCCCAGCCCCGCATCGCGAAGAAGATGGCGCGGGCTACCCGACAGTTCAGTCACCAGGGGACCGTCGATGACTGCGTGTACGCGCCGAAGCGGCGCATCGATGTGGCGTCGACGGCAGAGGCGCCCCACATCCTGTCGGTGGTGCACGCGGACGTCCGCGGGACGAAGAAGGCGGTCGACGACGCCATTTACGCTGCAGGCGTCAACAACCTGCAGTCTGTACACCGAGATTTCCCTCGCTATGGAATTGCGTACGACCTGAGCGTGTTGGACCGGGCACTGACGGACGACGAGCTCCAGGCGCTCATCGGGGAGGCCCGCGAGCTCACCGGTCGGGAGGACGCGATTCGCGCCATCCGGCAGGTGGAAATCGAGTAGGCGGGTACGGAGGGGACATGGATCGGCTGCTTCTCGGACTGTTGCTCGCGCTCCTGATGGGGGGCTGCGGGATGTTCGGAGGCGGCGACGAGTCCTCCAACGACGACGACTCGGCCAACGACGACGACTCGGCCGATGGTGACGCCGAAGACGACGAGCGTGTGCCCGTCCGGGTGCAGCCACTGGAGCGAGGGTCCATCGCCGAGCGCATCGCGACGTCCGCCACGGTGGACTCGGATCAGCGAGCCGACATCCTCGTCGAGGTGAGCGGCACCGTCGAGACGATCGCTGTGGAGGAGGGCGCGCGGGTCGAGGCCGGCAAGGTCCTCGCGCGTCTGCGCAATCCGACCCTCAAGGGCGAGTTCGACCGCGCAAAGGCGGAGTTCGACCGCTCGAAGGAGGAGTTCGACTCCATCAAGAGCCTGTTCGACAAGGGCTTTGTCGCCCGCAAGGACTACGACACGGCCGCGTACACCTACGACACCGCCCGACTCAGCTTCGAGCAAGCGCGAGAGGGGTTCTCTGCCCGTGAACTGACCTCGCCCATTCGCGGGACCGTCAGCATGCGCGACCTGCGATACGGCGAGGCGGTGTCTCCGCCGAAGCTGGCCTTCCAGATCGTGGACCTCACCAGGCTCAAGGTCGATCTGTCCCTTCCGGAGCGCGACCTCGCTCGAGTGGCCGAAGGACAGGCGGCGCGCATTCGGACGGAGGTCCTCGAGGGCATCGAGGTAGGCGGCAAGGTGCTGCGCATCAGCCCTGTCGTCGATCCCCAGACGGGCACGGTGAAGGTGACCGTGGCCGTGGACCCTGGGCAGAAGAACCTCCGGCCCGGGATGTTCGTCAACGTGGACATCGTCGTGAACACGCACGACGATGCGGTTCTGCTGCCAAAGCGAGCGCTCGTCTACGCCGAGGGCAAGCCCTACGTGTTCGTGGTCGAAGAGAAGGACGGCGAGACCGTCGGGGTGCGCAGGGCCGTAAAGCTCGGCTTCACCGAGGACGACTACACGGAGCTGCTCGAGGGAGCGACCTCGGGGGAGCGCGTGATTACCGTCGGCCAGTCCACGCTGCGCGATGGCGGCACCGTGAAAGTCCACGCTCCAAAGGGTGAGGAAGAGGCGAAGGCAGACGCTGCCGAGGGAGCAGGCGCCCCCGGCTGAGCAGAGTCGGCAAACCTTCGCGCTCCCAAGGACCCGTTCGGTCCGGCGCCCCGATATACTCCCGCCGTGTCGGAAGAACCCGGATCGCCACCCGCCGGCGACGGCCCCGTCATCGACCAGGATGGTCAGCTCGACGCAGAATCACTTGGCGTTGTGTCGTGGATTACAGACGTAGGCCACGCACGCAAACGCAACGAAGACCGTCTCCTCGTGAAACGCGCCTTCGACGGACGATTTCTGCTGCTGGTCGTCGCGGACGGGGCTGGTGGTCACAACCGCGGGGACCTTGCTGCTACCACGGTGGTGGAGACCCTCAATGAGGTCTTCGCAACGGAGGGCAGTGCTCCTGAGGGTCCGCCGGCCGACTGGCTGAACCGAGTCATCCTGGACATCCACCAGCAGGTCCGCGACCTCGCCGAGGGGGAGAATCGGCCCCCCGCCGCGACCCTCGTGGGTCTTCTGGTCGAGGAAGAGACCCTGTGCGGCTGGCGTTTCCACGTGGGCGACAGTCGGCTGTACGGGCGGCGCCCCGACCAGCCGATGATGACGTGGACCCGTGATCACAACATCACCAACGGGCTGATTGACCGGGGGTTGCCCGCCGCGCAGGCGCTCAAGATCGCCGAAGGCGGCAAGCTCACCCAGGTCATGGGGGGCGGCGCGGTGCCGGAGCCCGACATCCGCGGGCCCTTCCAATTGGCGGGTGGCGACTCGTTCCTCATCTGCTCGGACGGGGTGTTCGGCTACAACGGCAACACTGACCCTCTGAGTCCGGCCATCGACCCCAGCAGCGGAGACATCGTCGAGCGGGCGGCAGCACTGAAGGCGGCCGTGCTCGCCGGCGATGCCATGGACAACCTGACCGCAGTCCTCTGGGACGTGCCGCCGGGCGACGGCCCGAAGCGCCAGCGTCTGGGTCTCGTGGAGCCCTACGACACCCAGGACGTGAGCACGATGGTGAACCTGACGGCTCATCGGCCGGGCAGGGCGTCCATTGGACCTTCGGGGCCACCGCCCCCGCAGTCCATGCCCACGACCAAGGCCGTCTCGGACGCGGACATCGCGAACAACAGCCCCACTGACGAGGACCTGGCGCGAGCCAATGCCCGCCTCAGTTCGAACCGTGGCGCGAACGCCGGGCTGAAGCTCGGAGGTCTGCTGGTGGCCGCGCTGCTGATCCTCGCCGCCTTCGGCTATGCCCGGCGGGACACCACCGGTGGCGCCAACATGACCGAGGCAGAAATGGAACGGCAACGGGCTGAGGCCCGCGCGCTGGCCGGCCTGCCCCCCGAAGGTGCTTCGACCGCCGCGGCTGAGCCCCCCGCAGACGACACGCCCCCGCCGAGCCCGGTCGAAGCAGCGACCCCCATGGACCCTGCTCTCGCACAGCTCATGGCCGGCTTCGAGCCCGGGTGGTGGCAGGGCCTCACAGAGGTGCAGCGGGACGAGCGTGCCGCGGTGCTGAAGGAGCTCCTGGGCACGAAGGCAGGCACTCCGATGGCTTTGAGCTGGGAAGTGGGGGAGCCGCCGATGGTGCGCGAAACCTCCCGTACGGACTGGCTCGCGCCCGGGGGCGCCAACGGCGAGCTGGCAGCGGCTGCCTGGTCTGCCCGGGGCCGAATTCTGGGACTTCACGGCGATCTCGCCGGCCAGCCCGGGGTTCCCGAGGCGATGCGCGTCGCAGCCTGCGATCAGGTCAAGCTCCGCTGGCCGCGGGGCCTCGACGCCAGCCCCGGCGACGCCGTGCAGCTCCCGAGCTGGCTCGGAGCGTGTTTGCCGGCCGAGGTAGATGGCGCCGAAGTCACCGTGCGCCTGGGCTCCTACCCCGACGCCGGCTGGACCGACGAAGACTGGAACGAGCTGGCCACTCTTGCCGGAAGTCCCGGCGGAGCAGCTTCAATCACCAAGTTCGATTTCGCCACCTGGAACCCACGGCTGGTCGAGCTGGGCCAGCTCACCGCTGCGCTCGCTCAGCCGAAGCTCCAGGACATCGAGATCGAGGTCCGCGTCGCCCTCGCCGCCTCTGACTCCTTGCCCCTCGCCGAGCAGCGGGCCGAGCAGATCGCCGACCTCTTCCGGGATGGCAGCGCCGGCGTCTTGCAGGTCCAGTCCATGGGCGTGAACGACGATCCTCTCGTCGACCCCGACGACAACCTGCTGCCCGGTCAGGCCAGCAAGGTGGCGGGTCTCAACCGCCGCGTCGAGATCACCCTGTTCCGTTCCTCTGCGATTGAACTCGACGAGGACGAGGCGGTCTCACCCGAGCCGAAATAAGCTCCGGTCGTCAGGTGTTCGCGGGGTCCGGGCCATAGCAGTCGCGACACCCCCAATCTCCGCTGAGGACAGACCCCGCATGAGCGAGCCGACCGGCAGCAGGTCGATCTACGAGGTGCTCGTGCAGCGCCCGGTGGCCACGATCATGGGCTTCCTCGCCGCGGTGGTGTTCGGCTTCGTCAGCTACCAGAGCCTGCCCCTCAACCTCATGCCGGACCTGGACTACCCGACCCTCACGGTGCGCACCGAGTACCCGGGCGCTGCGCCGGGCGAGGTCGAGAGCCAGGTCTCACGCCCCATCGAGGAGTCGCTGTCGACGGTCCCCGGCCTTGCCTCGCTGGAGAGCATCTCCCGCGCCGGGATGTCCGACGTCATCCTCGAGTTCGACTGGGACTCGGACATGACCGACCTGTCCCAGGCGGTTCGCGAGCGCCTGGCCTTGCTGAACCTCGGCGAAGAGGTCGGGCGCCCCCTCGTCCTTCGCTACGACCCCGAACTGGACCCCATGCTGCGTATCGCTGTGGGGGGCAAGGGAGACGACGTCTCGGATCTCGTCGCGCTCCGGCGCCTCGCGGAGGAGGAGATCAAGCGAGCTGTCGAGACCCTCCCAGGAGTGGCCGCAGTGAAGGTTCTGGGCGGGCTGGAGCGCGAAGTCACCGTCGAGGTGAACGAGGGCATGCTCGCCGCCCGTGGCTTCACGGTCGAGCAGCTGGCGAGTCGCCTCCAGCAGGAGAACATCAACCTCGCTGGCGGCTCCCTCCTCGAAGGCCAGACCGAGTACCTGATTCGCACGCTGAACGAGTTCAAGGCCGCCGATGAGATCGAGAGTCTCTACATGTTCGGCGACGGCGGCCGGTCGGTGCGCATCGGTGAGGTCGCGGACGTCATCGAGCGCACGAAGGAGCGAGAGGTCGTGGGCCGCCTCGGCGGCGCCGAAGCGGTGGAGATCGCGGTCTTCCGCGAGGCCGACGCGAACATCGTCGAGGTCAGTGGACGGGTACAGGACGCGATCTTCGGTACCGACGTCCAGAAGGCCTGGGTCGCGCAGCAGGCCGAAGAGAAGAAGAAGGCCGAGGAGGAGAAGAAGCGCGCCAGCGAGGGCGGCGACGACGAGTCCGCCGCGAAGGGCGCAAAGGCCAAGGGCAAGCGGGCCAAGAAGGGCAGCAAGGGCAAGGGCGACAAGTCGAAGAAGGGCAAGAAGCGGAAGAAGCGGCCCAGCAAGCGGAACCCCACCGGGGGAATGGGCGGCGGACGCGGCGGCGACAAGGCGTTCCTCGCCAAGCAGATGACCGCGTATCTCGCCCACGACCTGCCCGAGGGCACCGAGCTCAACGTGGTCTCCGACCAGGCCCGGTTCATCGAGTCGGCGATCAACGACGTGAGGAGCACGGCCCTGTTCGGCGCCTTCCTCGCGATCATCGTGCTCTTCGTGTTCCTGCGCCACGGGTGGTCGACCTTCCTGGTCGGCGTGGCCATTCCCATCTCCGTCATCGTGACTTTCGCGCCCATGTACCTCTTCGGGGTCTCGCTCAACCTCATGTCCCTCGGCGGCATGGCCCTGTGCATCGGCATGTTGGTGGACAACTCCATCGTCGTGCTGGAGTCGGTGGTGCGTTGCCAGGAAGAGGGAGATCCCCCGCTCCAAGCAGCCATCCGAGGCGCGTCGGAGGTCGCAGGGGCCGTGCTCGCCTCGACTCTCACCACCGTCGCGGTCTTCTTCCCCATCGCGTTCGTGAGCGGCGTCGCCGGCCAGCTCTTCGGTCACCTCGCCCTGACCGTGGTGTTCGGGCTGCTGGCCTCGCTCGCAGTCGCGCTCTTCCTCGTCCCCGTCCTGGCCGCCCTCCCAGCGAAGATCAACATCAGCCGAGGTGGGGAAGGCGCCGCCACCGCGCCGGGGGCAGGGGTTCGCTTCCAGCCAGACCCACGCGCCTTCTTCGTCGGCATTCGCGACGACTTCCGAGGCATCCCTCAGATTCTCCGCGGGGGCCGCTGGTGGGGAAAGCCGGCGCGCTTGCTCGGCGTGCTGTTCGTGGTCGCCCTCGCCCTCGTGCGTTTCTTCATCTTGCTCCCTGTCGTCGCGGTGATTTGGGTCGTATTCAAGGTGGCTCGGGGCATCTCCACCGTGCTCGGCACCGTCGTGGGCCCTCTGCTGCGACGTCGAGATCCCGACAAGCTCGGGTTCTTCGACCGCGCCTTCGCTTCCTTCGGCGCGACCTACGCAAGGGCTCTGAGGGGGGCTCTGCGCCGGCCCTCCTTCGTGCTCATCCCGTCGGTTCTGCTCCTCATCGGCGCGCTCCGGGTGGGCGGCACCATCGGCAGTGAGCTCCTCCCCGAAGTCCACCAGGGCGTCTTTCTCGCTCGGGTCGCCCTCCCGGTCGGAAGTCCCCTCGACCGCACACTCGACCTCGTGACTCGCCTCGAGAAGGGCATCGCTCGAGTGGACGGAGTGCAGTCGGTCTACACCTCAGCCGGCGCCGAGCAGGACCTGGGCAGCTCATCGGATCGTGGCTCGAACACGGCCGAGATGACCGTTCGGCTGGACCCCTCGGACGACCCCGAGGCCACGGAGGAGCGCGTTCGCGAGGACGTGCGGACCTACATCGAGTCCGAGTTCGATGGCGTCGAGCTGGAGCTCACCGCTCCCACGCTCTTCTCCCTCCGCACCCCGCTGGAGGTGGAGGTCCGGGGGAACGATCTCGATGCGATGCGGACGGCCGCGGACGCCGCCGTGGTCACTCTGACCGACCTCCCTGGGCTGCGTGACGTGCGGAGCAACCTGCAGGCGGGCTACCCGGAGATCCAGATCCGCTACGACCGGGAGCGCCTGTCCCGCTACGGATTGGACGTCGGAACAGTGGCCCGCGCGGTGCGGAACAAGGTGCAGGGCAACGTCGCCACGTTCCTTCGCGGGGGGACCAAGAAGACGGACATCCGCGTCATCCTCCGGGAGGACGACCGGCAAACCACCGACGATCTGGCGGCCCTCAACGTGAACCCCGCCGGAGTTCCCGCCATCCGACTCGACTCGGTCGCCGACCTGATTCGCGCCACGGGCCCTTCGGAGATCCGCCGCTCCGATCAGGAGCGCGCCGCCCTCATCGGCGCCGACCTCATCGGCTTCGATCTCGGGTCGGCAGCGCTCGACGTCGAGAAGGCTCTCCGCAAGGTCCCCACCGAGCGCGACGTGCGCTTCGAGGTCGGGGGCCAGAGTCGCGAGATGGAGGAGTCCCTCGGCTCGCTCCAGTTCGCCCTGCTCCTCGCTGTGTTCCTCGTCTACATCATCATGGCGAGTCAGTTCGAGTCGGTGGTGCAGCCCCTCGTCATCCTCTTCGCGCTGCCTCTGGCGATCATCGGCGTGGTGCCGGCCCTCATGGTGATGGACGTCGCCGTCTCGGTCATCGTGCTCATCGGTGGGATCGTCCTCGCCGGCGTGGTGGTGAACAACGCGATCGTGCTCGTGGACTACGCCAACCACCTCAGACAAGGAGGCATGTCCACCACCGATGCTGTGGTCCAGGCGGGCCGGGTGCGCCTGCGTCCCATCATCATCAGCACGCTGACCACGGTGCTCGGCCTGATGCCCATGGTCGTTGGCATGGGAGAAGGCAGCGAGATTCGCCGTCCTCTGGCACTCACCATCATCGCGGGGCTCTCCAGCTCGACGCTGCTCACCCTCGGTGTCATCCCCGTGCTCTACCACCTCGTGCTCCGCGGGGGCCGCTCCGACACAGACGACGGGGTCCCATGAGGGGCTCCTCCATCGCATCCATCGCCCTGCGCCGCCCCGTCACGGTGAGCATGGGGCTGCTCGCGCTCCTCGTGCTCGGGGCCATCTCCTACGCGCGCATCCCGGTGCAGCTGATGCCGACGGGCTACGACTTCCCGTTCATCTGGATGTGGGCGCCGTACCGCAACGCATCCCCCCAGGAGGTAGAGCGGCAGATCGTGCAGCCCGTGGAAGACGCGCTCGGGACGATGCCGGGGCTGCGTCGCGTGGAGTCCAGGGCCGGCTCGGACTACGCCAACTGGCGCATGGAGTTTGCGCAGGACACGTCCATGGACGAGGCGTGGTCCAACCTCGTCGACCGCATGGAACGCACCATGCCGGAGCTCCCCGAGGACTTTGAGCAGTACTACATCTGGAAGTACAACCCCGAGGACGACCCCATCATGTGGATGGCGGTCTCGTTGCCCGACGACGAGCAAGACCCCGCCTACGTCGTCGAGACGCGCATCGTCAAAGCCCTGGAGCGTGTCCCGGGGGTGGCGCGGGTGGAGTTCAACGGGGCGGCGCGGGCCCGGATCTACATCGACTTCAACCGCGAGGAGGTCGACCGGCACAACGTCTCGCTGTACCAGGTCATGAACCAGCTCCAGGCCGACAACTTCACGATGCCCTCGGGCGACGTGACGGCCAACGGCTCCACCGTGCTCGTGCGCTCCATCGCCACCTTCGACGAGGTGGAGACCATCCGGAAGCTGCCCATAGGCAAAGGCCTGGTCCTCGACGACATCGCCGAGGTCATCCACGCGCGACCGCTCGACACCACAGTGCATCGCGTCAACGGCCTCGAAGCCGCTGCGATGGACATCTACAAGGAGTCTGGGGCGAACACGCTCGAGGTCACCCAGGCCTTGGGAGAGACCCTCGATGCCCTCGGGGAGCAGCCAGAGCTGGCGGGCTTCCAGTTCCACCGGTTCTTCGACCAGGGGGAGCTGATCCAGGAGAGCATCGACAACCTGCGAAACACCGCCGTCCAGGGCGGCTTTCTCGCGGTGTTCGTGCTGTTCCTCTTCCTGCGGAGGACCCGGATCACCCTGCTCATCGCCGCGACGATCCCGATGTCGATGCTGATGACGCTGGTGTTGATGTACGCCCAGGGCGAGACCATCAACCTCCTCTCGATGATGGGGATGATGCTGAGCGTCGGCATGGTGGTCGACAACAGCATCGTGGTGGTGGAGTCGATCTACAGCCGGCGCGAGCGGGGGGACCCTCCGCTGAGGGCCGCCCTCGAGGGAACCGCAGAGGTCTCCCTCGCCATCCTGGCCGGCACGCTGACCACGATCGTGGTGTTCCTCCCCCTGATCACCATGAGCGACGATGCGCGGTTCAGCTTCTTCATGGGACGCCTCGGCATGCCCGTGTGCTTCGCCCTGCTCAGCTCGCTGGTGGTCGCCCTGGTGGTGGTCCCGCTGGCGACCACGGTGGTCGCAGGGGGAGAGCCCGCTCCGCCGTCGCGCCCCATTCTGTGGCTGACCCGCAGCTACGAGCGCACACTGGACGTCCTCCTGCGGCGGCGCGCTGACGCCGTGATCATCTCCCTCCTGCTCATGGGCTCCGGAGCCTGGGCGGCAGACAACCTCGGCCGCGCCGACGAAGTCTCCGGCGGCATGGTGGACGTGGTCGTGCGCATGGGCTTCCCCGCGAGCTTCAGCACCGCCGAGATGGACGAGGCCCTTACGGAGGTGGAGGACCTGCTCCTCAGCCACAGCGAGGACTGGAACATCAAGGCAGTACGAACGCGGCGCTGGCGCGGCTCCACCCGGGGCTTTGTCATGGCGTTCCTCAACAAGCGGGAGTCGGAGGACCTCACCAAGGAGGACATCGCGAAGGTTCTCGAGGAGGAACTGCCGGAGATCCCCGGGGTCAAGGTGGGCCTGGGTTGGGGGGGCGGAGGCCGCGGCGGGGGCGGGAACGAGCTCAACATCTCGCTCAACGGCCCCGACTCGGAGAAGCTCGTGGAGTTGGCCGAAGGGATCGCCGACCGGCTGCGCGGTGTGCAGGGAGTGATCGACGTGGAGCCGGAGTTGGATGAACGCGGGACGGATGAGCTGGTCCTGCGCGTCGACCGCACCCGGGCGGCGCGGTACGGCGTGGACCCTTCCGTGCTCGCGCGCTCCGTCGCGTTCGGGTTCCGCGGAGGGACCCTCAGGCCGGTGCACATCGCGGGACGAGACGTCCCCGTGCAGACAGGGTTCCGGTTGCAGGACCGCGCGGACATCGAGCGCCTGGACGCCTTCTCTGTGTGGTCGCCCACCGGCCCCGTCGCTCTCTCGACCGTCGCCGACAAGAGCTTCAAGAAGGGCTATGGCCAAATCCGCCGGGTGAATCGGCGTACGTCGCTCAAGGTGAAGGTCCTGCTGGAGGGCGAGGACATGATGGCCGCCCGCGGGAAGATCAGCAGCGCCCTCTCCAAGGTAGAGCTCCCGCGCGGCTACACGTGGAACACCGGACGTCGCTTCGAGCAGATGGCGGAGCAAGACCGGGCCCGCAACCTCGCCATGCTTCTGTCCATCGCCTACGTCTTCCTGCTGATGGGCATGCTGTTCGAGAGCTTCTGGCTCCCCATGAGCGTGCTGCTCTCCATCCCGTTCGCGTTCTTCGGCGTGTACTGGATGCTCTACGTCACAGGGACGACGTTCGAAATGATGGCTGGGATCGGCCTCGTCATCCTCGTCGGCATCGTCGTGAACAACGCCATCGTGTTGGTGGACCGCGTACAGCAACATCGCGACAACGGCCTGACACGCAACGAGGCCATCCTCGCCGGCGGTCGGGACCGGATCCGGCCCATCTTGATGACCGCCGCCACGACGATCGTGGGGCTGCTCCCCATGGCCCTCGGGAAGTCCGGCCTCGTGGGAATCCCCTACTACCCGCTGGGACGCGCCGTCATCGGCGGGCTGCTCGCATCGACCCTGCTGAGCCTGCTCCTGGTGCCGCTGTTCTACACATTCCTCGACGACCTCAAGGGCCTGCTCCTCCGCCTCATGGGCTGGAGAGCGAAGCCTCTCCCCGGAGAGCAGACCGCATGACCCTGCTTCGTAGCCTCCTGCTCGCCACGATCACCGCCCTCGCCGTTCCTGAGGGGGCCTCCGCGCAGTCCGCTTCTGCCTCCTCGGAGCAGCTGCAGGCGGCGCTGGCCCGCTCCGGTGAGCGCACCCCCACGCCACTCACGATGGAGGACGCGCTCCAGAGGGCCCTTCGCGACAACCTCGGACTCCTGGCGAAGGTGCGGGAGCTCGAAGCTGCGAGCTTCCGAGCCAAGGCGGCCATCGCGCCGTTCATCCCCGTCCTGAAGGCCGGGTTCAACGTCACCCCGGACCGCCGGCGAAACTTCAGCAACGACTGGCAGCGCTGGTTCGTCCTGGGCGGCACGTCGGGCGGATACGACGTCGGTCTCGCCTTCGCCACACCTGTCGGGACGGCGTTCACTGCCAACTGGAACCAGGGGCTCAGCGACTTTGCCCTCGCCTGGGAGCTCGAAGATGGCGACATCTTCGAATCGGTCCTGCCGGACCAGGAGTTCAAGACCCGCTCAGCGAATCTCTCCTTCGGGCTGAACCAGTCTCTGCTGCGTGGGATCTCGCCGGTGCACCACCTGAGCGGCCTGTGGCAAGCCGAGCTTGCGGTGGACAGCGCCGACATCCAGCAGGAGAAGGAGATGACTACAGTCATCGGCGATCTCCTCAAGTCCTACTGGGACCTCGTTGCTGCGCGCGAGAACCTCACCATCGCCACCCAGAGCCGCGACCTCGCCGAGCAACAGCGTGAGGTGACGCAGGCCCGGATCGCGGCCGGCGACCTCGCGCCCATCGAACTGCTCAGGATTGATGAGACGGCCGCCACCCGCAGCTCGGAGGTGCTCGACGCCGAGCGGGGCGTCGAGGAGGCGGATGGCCGGCTGAAGATGGTGCTCGGCGTCTCCCTTGGCGACGACCTGGCCTATGCGCAGCTCGTCCCGACGGACGGAGTGAGCATGGCGCTCCCGGCGCGTACCCGCGAGGGCTCACTACGCATCGCGCTGGACCAGAACCCGGACCTGCGCCTCGCGAAGACCAACCTCGAGAGCAAGAACATCCAGTGGACGGCGGACAAGCATCGTCAGCTGCCCACCCTCGACTTCAACGCATCGCTGGGGCTCAACGGCAGCGGCAACACCGACGAGGAGGTCTTCCGTGACCTTGGCGCCGCGACGTTCCCCAACGCCACCGTCGGCCTGCAGTTGACCATGCCCATCCCCGATGTGGCCTCCCTGCATCAAGCGCGGGCGACGGGCGCGGACGTCGAGGCGGCGCTGCTCCAGCTCCAGCAGTCTGAGCGCGAGGTCCTCTCGGGGATCGAGGCGGCGCTGCTCTCCATTCGGTCATTCGACAAGCAGGTGGAGGTGGCAGGAGTCAGGATCGAGCTCGCGGCGCGCCAGGCCGAGGCCGCCGAGGCGACGTACGCGGTCGGCCGAAACACGCTGCGGGACGTGCTGGAAGCGCAGCAAGCGCTGAAGTCGGCGCAACAGGCCAAGATCGCAGCCGAGGTGCAGGCGCTGAAGGCCCGGGTGGATCTCGAAGTCCTCCGCGGGTCCCTCGTGGACACCCTCGGAGTCGAGCTTCAGTAGAGCCCCGTGGGCGTTTCCCGGGCATTTGGACGGGGTGCGTCTCGACCCCTCGGAAGGTAGAATGAGGCTTCGTGCGCACGATTGACTGCCCCAAGTGCTCCTCCAAAGTACCAATCCCCGTCGAAGACGCCGACAGCCGCGGTCGTGTTCGATTGGTGTGCGATTCGTGCGGCGCCCGGGTGTTGGTCAAGGTGAATCCCCGGGACCTGAAGCTCAGCCCCACCATCCCCCTGACCACGGCCAACCCCGACCTCGTCCCCGACAATCGGGAGTACTCGGGCATGTGGGGCGTTCTCGTGTACAAACTCGACCGCTCCGTGCAGGCCGCGTTCCGCCGCACCCTCCTGGCCATGCCGCGCTACCGGGGCAACCCGAACAAGCTGCACGACGCCACGGCGGAGCTCCCCTACGTATTCCACGGCCTCAAGCGCGGTGAGGGAACCTTCCTCGAAGAGGAGCTGAGCAGGCTCAAGTCGGGCTTCGAGAGCGGGCCGGAGGAGTGGCTCCTCGACGAGGCGATGATTCCGCGTCCGCGGGACCTGCGGGGTCCGAAGCCGAGCCTCGGAGGGGAGAACTCGGACATCGAGGTGCTCAGCGCCGTCCCGGGCAGCTCCTGGGAGATTCACTTCGACGGCGGTCGCCCCTCCCGTTCGGACCTGCAGGTCTCGAACGAGCTCGACCCCAGCCGCCCGAACGGGGGCTTCGGGACCCACCCCCCGCTGCGTCCGATTCAACGGCTCATGCAGTCGCAGGACGAAGCCCGGCTCACGACACCGACCCCGCTGTCCGCGACCGCGCCACGTCGCTCCCCGCGCCCGGCGGGGTTCCCGTCGAAGGCCCCTGCGGCTCGTCCCCCGACACCTGCTCCGGCCGCACGCCCGCCAACTCCACAACCTCCGGCGGCCGTCGCGCCGACGCCCAGGCCTCCCACGGAGCCGGAGATGCGGCCTCTGGCCAGCAACGACGACCATCTCTGGGGAGAGTTCGCCGACGAGCTGTCCGACGGAGCCATCGCCGCCGTGCCTGGCAACCCCATGGCCGAAGCAGGGACGCTCGATCCCACAGACCTCTCCGCCATGGCGGATGCAGCGTCCCGAATCGCAGCCAAGAGCAAGGAAGAGGAGGGTCGTGCCCTCGCTCAGACCGCCTCGGTGGCCCCCGGCGATCAGTCCATGGCTGTGGAGATCGACGAGGACTACGACGATGCCTTCGCCATCGTCTCGATCAACGAACTGCCGGGGAAGAAGTTCCACATCGGAGCCCTGCACACGACCATCTCGGTTTCGGCCAACGAGCTAGACGTCGGCTCCCAGACCTCCGTCGACGTCGCCCTCGAGCAAGCGCACGGGATTCTGCAGCAACGCGCTCAGGAGCTGGGTGGAACCGGCATCGTCGGGCTACGAGTGACCCAGAGCGCGATCCCGACCAAAGCCGGCTGGATGTTGATATTCGTCGTCTCCGGCACCGCCGTCGCCTGATTGGGCGGGAGGGGGCGGAGTAACCGAGCCGCTGCCCCGGTTGCGTACGGCTCCGAGAGCTAGTCGGTCTCTAGAAACCGGAGGGGATTCACCGCCACGCCATCCTGATGGATCTCGAAGTGGAGGTGAGGCCCGGTAGACCGGCCCGTGCTGCCGACGCGTCCCAGGAGGTTGCCGGCGGCGATGCGCTGGCCAACCCGCACGTGGAGGCGGGAGAGGTGCGCGTACTTGCTCGACAAGCCGTAGCCGTGGTCGATGATGACGAGGTTGCCGTAGGCCGTGTGATAGCCAGCGAAGACCACGTGCCCGTCGGACGGAGCGACCACCGGAGTGCCTCGCGGCGCCGCGATGTCGATGCCCGCATGCAGACGCCGACCCTCACCGTGGGGGCTGTTGCGGTAGCCGTACCGGCTCGTAAGCCAACCCCGCACCGGCCATACGGACGGATGGGAGTTCACCAGGGAGCTGCGGTCATCGAGGTACGTGCGCACCTCGTAGAGCGAGGCCTCCTCATCGATGAGGCTGCCTTCCAGCTCGCGCGTGCGGGCCTCGAGCGCCTCCAGGGAGCCCGTGATGCCCTCCGAGGCGATGGGGCCGAGGTCACTCCCCTGGACCGGTGCGATGTCGTTGAGACCCTGTCGTTCGGCCGCCGCAAGCTCCAACTCAGTCAGCGGCTCCAGCCCGTAGGCCCTGGCGGACGCGTCCTCCGCCGACAACGTCCGAATCTTCGCGTCCTGCGCCATGACCCGCTCGAGGGCCTGGTCGACGCGGCTCACCCGTGCCTCGATGGCCTGCAGGCGTCCGCGGAGAACCGCGTTCTCGGCCTGGGCGGTGGGGCCGTTTCCAACCCGCTGGCTGAACTCCCAGGTCGCAAACGAGGCGGCTGCGAGGAGGAGGAACGCGAAGGTAGCGCCGAGCACGAGGCCGGCCTTGAGCTTGCCGCCGCCGAGCACGAACTGACGCTGTGTACGTCCTTCGTCCTCGACCTGGATGACAATCTTGTTGCTCAAACTACTCCTTGATCCCGACGTCGGTTCGAAGGCCGAGGCCCTCGCTCAGATCCAATGCCCCTTGGGAGCGGGCCGGCATGTGACACCGGCGCGGAACGTGAGTCAACCCTTGATCGGGCCCACATGTTCCCGATCCAGCGCCGCAAGCGACAGATCGGTCATACCCCGTCGACCCGCGCGATGACCAGAGTGATGTTGTCGTCACCGCCGCGCGAGTTGGCGAGATCGATCAGGTCGCGAGCCACTTCCTGGAAGGACTTCTCCTCCAGCATCTCCACGATCTCCTTGTCCTCGACGAGGTTCGAGAGACCGTCGGAGCACATCATGTAGAGGTCACCGGGCTCGGCCCGCAGCACCTGCGTGTCGATCTCGACCTCCTCCTGGAAGCCCAACGACCGGGTGATGATGTTGCGGAAGCGATGGTGCTTCGCCGTCTCGGCGGTAATGAGCCCCGCCTTGATTTGCTCGTTGACCCACGAGTGGTCCTCGGTCCGCTGGGTGATCTCCCCAGCCCGGATGAGGTATCCCCGAGAGTCGCCGACGTGCGCCAGATAGGCCATGCCCTTCCGGAACAACAGGATGACCGCAGTGGTCCCCATGCCCCGGAACTCAGGGTCTGCCTGAGCCCGCTCGTAGATCCGCTTCCCGGCGAGCCGGACCGCGTACTTGATCTTCTCCTGGGTGATTTGCTCGTCGGTCGTCTCGTCCACATCCAGGGTCTCGTCCCGAATGTTGGCGAGCACTTCCTCGACTGTGGTGACGGCGATCTGGCTGGCGTACTCGCCGCCGGCGTGACCACCCATCCCGTCGCAAACGACGTAGACCCCCAACTCATCATTGATGAGGTAGTTGTCCTCGTTGTTCTGGCGCTTCATGCCGACATTCGTGATGCCAGCCGAAGTGATCCGCATGGGCTTCCTCCGCCGTTCCTCCCCTTCGGGGGAGGCTGTCGTAACCTACAGTCTACCAGGGGAGTCGCTGATGCTCGCGTGGGGCCTGAGGAGCTCGCGCGCAAAGGACTCCGCGGCGGCCGTGGAGCCAGTCCCCGCAACCATTCGCACCAGCTCCGCCACCCGCTCCTCCGTGGCGAGGGCCCGCACCTCGGTGCGCGTCCGCCCATCCGCGACCTGCTTCTCCACGCGGAAGTGAGCCGCGCCAGCCGCCGCGATGTGGGGCAAGTGGGTGATGACCAGCACCTGGCTCTCCGACGCAATGGCCACGAGCTTGTCAGCCACTGCCTCAGCCGTGGCCCCCCCCAGACCAGCGTCGACCTCGTCGAAGACGCAGACCTGCACATGCACCGAGCGCGTCCCCGCGAGGGCCCGCCTGATCGAGAGCAGGATGCGGGAGAGCTCACCTCCCGATGCCACGCGCGCGAGCGGCCTGGGATCTTCCCCCGGGTTCGCGGAGAGCAGGAGCGCCACGGCGTCGGCCCCATGAGACGCCGCAAAGGGCCCGCCATCCGCCATGGGCACGCCCTCCCCTGCAGCCAGGGGGACGACCTCCACGAGAAGACGGGCCTTCTTCATCGCCAGCGACGTCAGTTCGCCCTCGACTCGCTGCCCGAGGGCCACCCCGGCCGCACGCCGCTTCCTCGTGAGCTTCTCGCACGCCGAGCGCGCCGAGACCCGCGAGACCTCGATCGCGCGGTCGAGTTCGTCGAGCCTCAGGTCGAGGGTGCCCAGCTCGTGACACTCCGCCTGCAGCTTCTGCTGCAACGCCACCAGGCCGTCCGGAGTCGTCCGATGCTTGCGAGCCAGTTGATGCATGAGAGCCAGGCGGTCCTCGAGTTCTTGCAGGCGCCCTGGGTTCTGACGGGTCCGGCTGGCGTAGCCGGACAGCTCCCGCGCGACGTCCTCGACGCCGTACAAGGCCTCGGTGATCGTCTCCAGCAGTGGCTTCAGGGTCTCGTCCGTGGCCGCCAGATCCCGTAAGGCCTTGCTCGCATCCCCCAACCGCTCCACCGCTGCCGCCGACCCGCTGTACAACGCGCGCTCCGCAGCCCGCGCCTGCTCCGCGAGCTGCGCCGCGCTGTGCAGGACCAGCCGCTCCTGCGCGAGGCCGTCCTCCTCGTGGAGAACCGGACCGAAGTCGTCGAGCTCGGTGAGCTGGAACTCGAGGAACTCGAGGCGGGCTCGCTGATCATCCTCCTTGGTCCGCAGCCGTGTCCTCTCCTGGTCGAGGGCCCGCAGGGCCCCCACGCTCTCGGCCACCTCGTCGAGCAGGCCTTGATGGTCCCCGAACTGGTCGACAATGGTCCGGTGCCTCGCCTCGTCCAACAGGACGCGATGCTCGTGCTGGGACGCGTAGTCCACCAGGACTGTGGCCAGCTCCCGCAGGGTCGACGTGGGCACCACCTGACCGGCCACGTATGCGCGCGAGCGCCCTGCGGCGCTGACGACCCTGCGGATCAAGAGCTCGTCCTCGGCGTCGACCTTGAGCTCCAGGCGATCAACCACGGCCTGGGCCGGCTCGTCGAGATCGAAGCGAGCGACCACCTCGGCAGATGACTGCCCCGTGCGCACCATCTCTGCGCGGGCCCTCGCCCCGAGGACCAACCCCAAAGCGCCCAAGATGATGGACTTGCCGGCCCCGGTCTCACCCGAGAGCACGTTGAGTCCTGGCCCGAAGGCCACCGTCACGTCCTCGATGATCGCGACGTTCCTGATCCGTAGTTCGCGCAGCATGGCCTTGTCGAAGCGCGCTCAGGCGCCGCCCCACCCCATCTTCGTGCGGAGGATGGAGAAGAAGTCCTGGGAGGCCACCTTCACCAGCTTCGCTTTGTGGGCCGCACGCCGCACGCGCACTCCGTCGCCAGGGAAGAGCGGGAATCCCTCCTGGCCATCGATGGTCAGGTAGACGTCGCCGCGAGCCTCCATCAACCGACACTCCACAGTAGACGCCGCCGGCACGATGATCGGCCGGTTCGTCAGCATGTGAGGGCAGATGGGAGCGACGAGAAACACCTCGGTTGTGGGGACGATGATGGGACCACCGACGGCGAGCCCGTAGGCGGTCGACCCCGTCGGGCTCGCGATGATCAGGCCATCCGCGAGGAAATTGGAGACGAAGTTCCCGTCCACCCGGTTCTCGAGCCGGATGACCTGAGCGAGAGCCCCCTTGTTCACGACGATGTCGTTGAACGCGAGAAACGGCCCCTCGCTGGTGTCGTCGGGACGGGTGACCTCCGCGGAGAGCATCAACCTCTCTTCGACCGCGTACTCCCCAGCGAGCACGCTCTCGACGACATCGTCCATGCCGTCGACACCCACGTCGGTGAGGAAGCCGAGCCGCCCCATGTTCACGCCGAGAATGGGCACGCCCTTCGGACCAAAGGTCCGGGCTCCCAGCAACAGCGTCCCGTCACCGCCGAGCACGACCGCAAGGTCCGCGTCCTCACCGAGTTCATCGCGGTGGACGCCACCCTCCACCCCGGCGAGGCGTGCGGCGGACTCCTCGAGCTGGGTCTCGTGCCCGCGACCACGCAGCGCGGCCGCCACTTCGGCGGCCTTCTTGGCGGCCTTCTGGCTCTGGGGCTTGGCGAGGAGAGCGATACGCAATGGAGAGCCTCCGCGCGGGACGTTAGCAGCGGCCTCGGCGGACGGTCACTCGACGGGCTCCAGAGCCGCGGCCAGGGCGACGAACTGGGTCGGCGTGACGGCGTCTGCCCGCACCCCCTCGGCGATGCCGGCGGTGGCCAACGCCGCATGGAGAGTCGCCGGGTCCGACGTCACCGTGGGGGCGAGCTTGAGCGAGTTCACGAGGGTCTTGCGGCGACTCTGGAAGCCAGCACGCGCCACCTTCCGCAGCCACTGGTAGTCGACTCCCTGGTCTTCGCACAGGGTGGTGGGCCGACGCCGCAGCCGGACCACCGCGGACAGCACCTTCGGGACGGGTCGGAACGCTCCGCCCGGCACGCTGAACAACCGCCACCCCTCGCAGAAGTTGGCCACCTGGACCGACAAGCTGCCGTACGCCTTGGTGTTCGGCTGGCCCACGATGCGGTCCGCGACCTCCGCCTGGAACATCAGGGTGAGCGACGAGAGGTCGTTCCCCCAGTTCTCGAGCAAGTGCAGGGTGATGCGCGCCGCCATGTTGTACGGCAGGTTCGCGACGACCCGGTAGGGAGCGTCGAAGGGCAGCTCCGCGGGCAGGACCTTGAGGGCGTCCCCATGCACGACGGACACGCCATCGTCGTCTGCGAAGTGGGCTGCGTGCTCCGCAGCGAGGGAGTCGTCCTTCTCGATGCAGACGAACCGGTCGGCCCGAGCCCGAAGCTGGCTCGTGAGCGCCCCACGGCCGGGACCGATCTCGACCACGGTCTCGCCCGCGATGACCCCCGCCGCTTCGACGATCCGCCGGATGACCGTCTGATCCACCAGGAAGTTCTGCCCGAGAGAACGCTTCGCTCGCTGCCGACCCGTCATCCGTCTGCCCTCGCGCTTCTCGCCATGTGCCTTCGATGCCGGCGCCGATGCACTCCCCACGCCCATCGCCGCGCCACGGCCCACACGACCAGCGACGCGACGGTGCCCGTCACCAGAGACCCCAGACACAGCGTGAAGTAGTCATGGAGGTCGAGGCTGAAGATCGACAGTGGGTCCGACACGAGCTGGCTCGGGTTCCGAAGAGGAGAGTCGGGGTTGCTCCCAGGAGTGAGAGTGACCCCCACCAACAGGTTCGTCAGCTGAATCGGCGCCACGGTGACGGGGTTGCTCAAGCAGACCATCGCCACCGCCGCGAGCTTGCTCACCCGAGACCAACTCGCAGTGACCAACGCCGCCGGGAAGTGGAGGAGCCAGATCGGCGTCCAGAGCCAGAACGCCCCCAGAGCGAGTCCTCCGGCCAGGTAGTCCGCACCCTGCTTGGAACGGAAGGCCCGGTACAAGTTCAGCTTCGCCGGGGCGAAGAGCTTGCTCATGCACGAGCGCGGCTCCCGACGGGTCCGGTTCATGCCCGGACCCCCAGCGCCAATCCGGGAGCGACGTCGACATTGAGGTCCGAGCGCTCGCCCCTCGCCAGGCGCAGCCAGGCCGCATAACCGATCATCCCGGCATTGTCGGTGCAGAACCTCATCTCGGGCCGGTGGACCTCCCAGCCTTCTTTGTCCGCCATCTCCGCGATGGCCGAGCGAAGCCGGGAGTTCGCGGCCACCCCGCCCGTCGCCACCACACGAGTCACCCCGAGCTCGCGGGCGGCCTTGCGCGTCTTGAGGAGGAGCGCATCGACAATGGCTTCCTGAAGCGAGGCGCAGAAGTCCGCCAGAGCTTGTCCTTCGGGAACACCGTGTTCGTTGATGTGCTTCCAGACGGCAGTCTTCAACCCCGAGAAGGAGAAGTTGTAGCCGGGCTTCTTGCTCATTCCCCGAGGCAGCGCAACGGCATGGGGGTTCCCCGTCTGAGCCAGCCGGTCCACGTGGACCCCTCCGGGATACGGCAGACCGAGCAAGCGCGCGCTCTTGTCGAACGCCTCGCCCGCGGCGTCGTCCAGAGTGGAGCCGAGCACCTCGTACTCCCCCACTCCATGGCAATGGACGAGGGAGGTGTGCCCTCCGCTCACCGTCAGCGCCAAAAAGGGAAACGGTGGCGTCTCCTGGCCGACAAATGATGCGAGGAGGTGTCCCTCGAGGTGATTCACCCCCAGGAGAGGGATGCCGCGCCCGACCACGAGCCCCTGAGCCCACGCGAGGCCTACGAGCAGGCAGCCCACGAGGCCTGGCCCGCGGGTCACTCCAACCGACTTCAGGTCGTCGAGCCTGACGTCGGCCTGGGTCAAGGCCTCTGCGACCACCGCGTCGATCCACTCGATATGGCGCCGCGACGCGAGCTCGGGAACGACGCCCCCGAACTCCATGTGATCTTCGATCTGGGATCGAACGACGCAGGAGAGAACGACACCACCGTCGCCGATCACGGCCGCTGACGTCTCGTCGCAGGACGTCTCGATGGCGAGTAGCGGGGTGATCGGGGCGTCCGACATGGAGCCGGAGTGTAGGGACTCAGTCCTTGTGATCCACCTTGGGGAGATACTCGGCGTGCACGAAGCGCCCCTCCGTCTGCTCCTCGGTGTGGCAGGCGAGGCAAACGGCCTCGGTCGGAGCGAGCACGATGTTCTCCTTCGTCGGGGCGGCGGCGTGCGCCTTCCCGGGACCGTGGCATGACTCGCACTGGACGTTCTTCAGGGGGCCCACCTCGGTAGGCACCTCGGGTCCACCAGGCTGGTTGGCTCCAGTCACGTGGCAGGACCAGCAGTCGAGATCGTATTGGCGCTGGTCCTTGACCAGACCCGCCCATGCTCGGGAGTGCGGAGTACCCATCCAGTCGGTGTGCTGCTCCTTGTGGCAGCCCATGCACGCCCGCGCGGTGACGAAGTCGCCGTAGTCCGCCTTCGCCGCGACCTGCGGCTGCCGCACCGTGGCCTTCGCCAGAGCGTCCTTGAGCTTGTTCCCCGAGTTTCCAGGGCCGAGGAGCAAGAGGTAGCCATCCACCATCTTCGCGATCTCTGGGTCATCAGGCACGTCCCGGCTCATGGGGATGCGCTTGCCGCGTAGGAGATGGCCCGTCCCACTGTCCTCGGGAGGAATGACGAGGGCCTCGAGCTTCTTCGTCGTGAACGTCCGCACCCGCTCGATCCGCGTCTTCGCGGAGGGGTTCGTCTCTTGCTCGATCTGCGCGTCGTAGCGCGCCAACTGTTTCTCCAGTTGCGCCTTCTGCCCGAGAAGACGCGCCCGCCCGTCGGGATCGGCCCAGCCGCTGCCCCCGGGCCGAAGGTCGAGCCGCAGCTCACCGACGTACTTGCTCCGCGACCCAGCCTCGAGCAGCGCGGTGGAGCCCACGATGATCGGGTCCTCCTGATGCCGTTTGCTGTGGCCCGTGAACATCAAGTCGATGCCCTCGACCTGCTCTGCCACCTTCTGGGCGTCATCGAAGTTGGTGTGCATCAGCACGACCACGAAGTCGACGTTCTGGCTCCGGAGCTCAGCGACCGAGGAGGTCAAGGCGGCGATTGGGTCGTCGAACCGCCCCTCGAGCACCGAGAGGGTGTCCAGGGTCGCTGCGGTGAGGCCAATTCTGTACTCCCCCTTGGTGACGATGCGGCTCGCGGGGAAGACAAGGTCTCCCGTCTCGGGGTCGCGGAGGTTGGCGCTGATGTACGGCGCTCCGTGCTTCCGCGCGATCTTGCGCAGCCAGGGGAGGCCGAAGGCGACATCCGACTCCCCGATGCCGAGAGCGTCCATGCCCATGGCCGTCGTCGCTTCGATGAGCAGCTCGGCCTTGATCTTGCGCTGCTGCTCCTCCTTGGCGGAGACCACCGCGCGCGGCGCGAGCATGTCCCCTGCGTCCACCTGCAAGATGGGGACGTTCAGAGCGCGGATGGTGTCGAGATACGTTGCTTTCCTGGCGAGACCGCCGAGGGGGTTCTTCGGTCAGCCGCAGGGTTCGATCTCGCCGTCCACGTTGTTCGTGAACACGACGAGAAGGTCTCCCGGTGGGTCGTCCAGCGCCTTTGCGAGGGGGTCGTTTCCGCCCTTCGTCTTGGTCTTGTCGCCCGGCTTGAGGGTCTTCACCGTCGAAGGCCGCGTGGCCTCGGGGGTGTCCGCCTGGACTGCGGAGGCCTTCGATGTGGAGACTGAAGGGGTCAGGGGCTCCTCGGGGGAGCCGCAGCCCACCGCGACGAGGAGCACAACAAGAGCAAAGAACCTAGTCACCGAGGGCCTCCAGCTTCCGCTTCGCGCGTTCGGCGTCGTCGGAGTTGGGATAGAGACGGACGAGCTCCGCGAAGAAGACCTTCGCAGCCTCGAGGTCGTCGGGGGTGCCCAACTCCTCGAATGCGAGGGCCTGCATGAACATCGATCGAGGGGCGAAGGGCCCATCCTCGTCGAGCTTGATCGCCTTCTCGTAGGTCGTGATGGATGCCTTGAACCGACCCAGTTCGTACAGACACTGTCCCGTGAGGTACTGCGCCTCCACGGCCCGGGTGCTGTCTGGGTAGTTCCGGGTGAACTTCTGAAGACGCGAGCCCGCCTTCTCCCAGTCCTTCTTCTTCATCAGCAGGAGCGCCTGCTGAAAGAGGACGTCCTCCTCGGAAGGCTCGGCGGACGAGACCACGACCTCGTCGTCGGTGGCCCTGCCAAGGGACGCGACAGCGGTCTCCCCCTCGCCAGCTTCGATCTCCGCCTCACCCTCGCCGGCGGTGTCCCCGCTGGCCTCGCCCGCCTCAGCGTCGTCGGCTTCATCGGACGGGGGCTCATCATCCTGCGGCTCCATGGGAGGCAGGATGAGTGGAGGAGTGATGTCGAGCTCCTTCTCGAGGTGCGTCAGCCGTGCCTCGAGCGCAGCGAGCCGGAACTCCACCGCCCCCATGGCGCCCTTGTTGTCTTCGAGGCTGTCGTTGAGCTCGGCCGCCTCACCCCGCAGGGCCTGCATCTCCTCGAGGAAGGTCTCCAGGGTCGCGCCAGAGTCCGCGAGCCTCTGGCGCGAGGTGGCCGCTCGGTCCGCCATGTCGTCGAGACGAGTGACCTGGATCGCGAGGTCCTTTTCCAGGGTATGTACGCGGAGTCGATTGGAGTCGACCCGGTCCTGGAGGATGTAGCTAGCGCTCTTGCCCGTACGGTCCACGACGCACCCACCGAGGAGTGCGAGAGCCGCCAGGGCGACCAGGAAACGTGACGCGCTCATGGAACGGCGAACTCCACCCGACGGTTCTTGCCCCACACCGACTCGCCGCTGCCCAACACGGCGGGACGCTCCTCCCCGTAGGAGAGAGTGGTGAGGTTCGCGCTGCCGACACCGACATTGAGCAGGTAGGAGCGCACAGACTCGGCCCGCCGCTGCCCCAAGGAGAGGTTGTAGATCGTGGACCCGCGCTCGTCGGCGTGGCCCTCGAGGCGCACGGTGCTGTAGCCCCTCTTCTCGATGCATCGGGCGTTCTCCGCCAGCAACTTGCGAGACTCCGGCAAGAGCGACGACTCGTTGAACGCGAAGAGCACCGTGACGAGGCGGCAGTCCCCATCGGCATCCGCCTTCGCGTTCACGGTGAACGCGTCGCGGGCCAGGGCCTGCTCGCCATCGGCGCGGACGACGCGGACGTCGTAGGACCCAGCAGCGAGGGTCTCGCTGGCGCGGAAGGTGAACTCGCTGTCGGACTGCACGTCGAGACCGAGAGCCGGCTCCTTCCCGACGAGCACATCCATTCCCTCCTGGAAGCCTCGCCCCTGCACCGTCACGGTCACCGCACGTCCCTCGTTGGTTCGGTCGGGGACCAGATCGTCGATGGCGACGGGAGCCTCGACCTCGGAGGGCGTCGGATCAGGAGGCGGCGGAGGTGGCTTCGCCTTGGGGCAACCCGCGATGAAGAGCACGGCGGCAGCGAGCAGCACGGGTGGCAGTGCGAAACGGCGAGAGGCAATCACGAGGGTCACTCCGTCAGCGGGGCACGAACGGCGCAGGAAGTAAGCGCCCACGGGACGAGGGGACACTAGAGCCCGTGCCCTCGCAGGTCAACGGGACCCGGGGGGTCTACGGGAGGTCGATGCGACCGACGTCCAGTGTTCAGTCGTCCTTGCGCGCCTGATCGAGGTACGCCTCGATGACACGAGCATCCGAGGCGGACACCTCCTCAAAGCGCACGCCGACCTCCCAATCCCCGAACTGCTCGACCGCCTCACCCACGACCACACCGAGCACGACGACCGGGGTGTCGCTGCCTGGAAGGTTGATGCGAAGCCGAGCCTGGGAGCCGGCGAGGATCTTCTCCGGCAGAAGCAGCGCCGCGCCTCCAACCGAGAGGTCCGTCGCTACGACCACGTCCGCGGAGTGCTCACCCGAACCCGTGACGTCGAGATGCACACGCACGCGCGGGTGGGCGCGTCGACCGCCTCCCTCCCCGCGTCGCTCGGGAAACGCCGCGGGATCCCACACCTTCCGTCGATCGGTCATCGCTTCGCCTCACTCGTTTCAAGGGTCTCGGCGCAGCCTACACCGGTGAGTCCTTGCACCTCGTGGCACACCGGGCTTATATGGAAGGGAAGGAAAACCCTGCGCGGTACGAGTTCGAGCCAAAAAGGCATGTGCCCTAATTACCCCTCCGGGATTCGGCCCTGGTCGTGGTGAGTGTCCCTTCTGTCAGGGACACCTGATGCGACTACTTTCTGAAGCCCACTTTTCCATGGAGGGTGCAGCCTACGTGCCGACACGGCCGATGCGGGGCCCTTCACTGTGGACCTTGAGTCCCGAAACGAGGATGTGGCGAGGTGACCGGCGACGGCCCTCGCCACAGCCCTTCCGGATACTCCTCATCCTGCTTCTCCTCGTCGTATGGGGACCAGAGGCCCGAGCCGAGGAGCCCCTGGAGACCCCAGATCCGAGTCGTCTGCCCCGCCTTCTCGACGAGGCCGCGTCCCTGAAAGACGCGGGCGCGTGCGAGGAGGCTCTCACCGTCTACGAGGAACTGATCGCGTGGTCCGCCTCGTGGGTTGGCCAGGACTTCTGGGTGCACTCCACGGCCCACTACGACGCGGCGATCTGTGCGGAGAGCCTCGGCGCTCCCGACAAGGCCCGCTCCCACTACGACGCGATCGTCGCGCTGAACGACAGGCTTCCGCCCCAACTCCTCAGCGACACCCTGTTTCGCCGAGCGTTGCTCGATGTAATCCCAGGTGCGCCCACTCGCGCAGCGCGCAAGGACTTGATGCGGGTCAGGCGCCTCGAGAGGGCTGCGCTGCCTCGCGCCCTCGTAGACCTTCAACTCGCCCGGCTCGACAGCCTCGACCGACGGCCCCGCGCCGCCCTGAGGCGTCTCCTCGTTGCGGGGACTGCCCTCGACAGCGCTGGCGATGACGCCGACCGCGACCGCCGGGGTGCGCCTCTGGACTGGTATCGGGCCGAAGCATCCCTGGTACGGGGCACCCTGTGGAGTGCCCGCGCTGCAGCCATCACCCTGAAACTCCGCCCTCAGCGCACGGTGGTCGATCGCATCGAGGCAAGAGCGTCAGCCCTGGCTCAAGTCGAGGCCCACTACGCCGTCGCCGCGGGGTACCCCCAGCCTTGGGCTCCGCGGGCTCTTCACGATCTCGGACTCGCCTGGCTCGCAGCATCGGAGGCGCTCAGCGGCTTGCTCGCCGAGGCGCGCGCCCATCTGGAGAAGAAGAACGACCCCGCCGTGACCGCGCTGGTGACCTGGCTGGAGCCCCGCATACCCGCGCAGTTCCGCAAAGCCGCCGAGTCGTGGCAGCTCTGCGTGGAGAGCAGCCGCGTGCTCGGGATGGCGCCGGGGGTGAGCGCGCAGTGTCAGTCGCTCCTTGATTCACTCCTGACCCGACCCGAGCTCAGCCCGACGATGTCTCGCTGAGCTCGTCCCCGAAGCGCACTCCGGTAGCCCTCGCCACAGAAACCATCTCCCCGTGGGGGTCCACGAGGCGCTGATCGCCCGCGGCGTCCGACAGTGGGACCGGGACCACGGCGTTCCC
The DNA here is from genome assembly GCA_023954745.1 of Deltaproteobacteria bacterium. Lineage (GTDB taxonomy): Bacteria > Myxococcota_A > UBA796 > UBA9615 > UBA9615 > JAGSHC01. The sequence continues at coordinate 36,930 of JAGSHC010000011.1, forward strand.
ACGCAAGGCCGCGAGAGTCCCCCAACGACCGGCGATGGCTTCACGCGCTGCGCAGACGCCGAAGCGGCTGGCCAGGACACGGTCGTAGGCGCTCGGGGTCCCACCTCGCTGCACGTGGCCGAGGATGGTGGTCCGTGACTCGAGCCCCGTCAGGCGCTCGACCTCCTCAGCGACGATGCGAGCGATCCCGCCTAGCGACTTCCGCTGGGTCCCATCCGCAGCGATCCGATAGACGGGATCTCCCCCCTGGGGGACGGCTCCCTCGGCCACGACCACGATCGAGAAGCCCTTGCCCCGCGCACGGCGCGCCTCCACCGCTGCGGCGACGGAGGCCACCGAGAAGGGAATCTCGGGGATGAGAATGACGTCGCCCCCCGCGGCGAGACCCGCGTGCAGCGCGATCCAGCCCGCATGACGGCCCATGACCTCGACGAACATGACGCGGTGATGAGACTCCGCAGTGGTGTGGATTCGGTCGATGGCCTCGCTACAGATACCGACGGCGGTGTCGAAGCCGAAGGTGCGGTCCGTCGCCATCAGGTCGTTGTCGATCGTCTTCGGGACGCCAATCGCCCCGAGCCCAGGCCCCACCTCGCGGGACCGCAGAGAGAGGCGGTGTCCGATGTCCTGGGTGCCGTCTCCGCCGATGACGATCACCCCTTCGAGCCCGCGTCGAGCGGCGTTCTCCAGCACCCGGTCGGCGATGTCGCCCTCCAGGGTCTCGCCGTGTACGACCCCCTTGAAGTCGAAGGGGTTGTCGCGATTCGACGAGCCGAGAATCGTCCCGCCGCGAGGCAGAATCCCCGAGACGTGGGCCGGCCCCAGCGGGTCCACGACGTCAGCGATGAGCCCCCAGAACCCGTTGCGGATCCCGAACAGCTCGATGCCCTCCCCTTCGGACTCCACCGTGCGGACCACGGCCCGGATGACCGCATTCAGACCGGGGCAATCGCCCCCGCCCGTGAGAATCCCAATGCGTCGCCTGTCACTCATCGTCTCTCCAAGAGGGGGAACTGCCTCGCCCGTGGCCGTCCAGGGACCTTAGTGTAGGCTCCGAGACCACGGAGAAGCGCATGCACAGGACCTTTGCCGCCGCAGCCCGCCTCGGGCTCGTTCTCGCTGTCGCGCTGTTCGCAGCCTGTCCCACCGGGGACGACGACGACGACTCCACACCGCTCATCGAGCCGCCGGAGGGCTGCGCGAACTTCTCACTCTCGGGAGTCACCTTCGACTTCTTCCTGCGTTTCGGGGGCATGGACTACCCCATGGACTCCTTGGAGGACCTCCTCGAGGCAAATGGGGGTGGAACCCTTCAGCTGCCCATCGAGGGCGAGGTCACCAAGCTCGAGCCCGACCCGGACGATGACGACAAGCAGATCCTGCGAGTGACCGAGCTGCCTCCAGACGACCCCCCGGACGACTGGGAGCCCAACTGGATTGAGATTGCCGCCGAACTGCCCGATGGCTACGTCTTGCCCGCTGCCCTGGGCGAAGAGATGGCAGTCTTCTTCAGAATGAGTCTGGTCCAGTCGGGACTCATCAGCGGCTTCGCCCTGCTCGACAGCACGGACGACGGGGGCGGCCTCCGCTTCCTGGCAGAGCCGAGCACCCTGGGGTTCGCGTTCCCGCCCGGCGGGGCGAATCCCTTCTTCGAAGCGGTCGATCCGGTAGACCGGCAGTGCCCGAACCTCACCGAGTTCCAGTGCGCAAAGCTCTACAACCTGGCGATTCGATTCCGGCTGGTGCCGGCCGAGCCGGACGGTCCCCCGGGGGAGTCCTTCGAGCTGTGGCCAACGGAGTCCTACGACTTCATGGCGGGTGGCTTGGAGTACCGCGTCGTCGACGTCTTCTCGTACACCCACCGCGAGATCAGCGACGCATGTACGGGGTTCGACTGGTCCGCCGACCGCATGTCGTACTTCGTGACGCGAGTGGATTCAGCGCCTTCGCGCTGAGCGCTCCGCGGCCATTGCGGCTGGGAGCCTCTGCCTCGGGCGCCCGCCACCGAAGAAGGGGCGCCCGAGAGAGCTACTGCATCGGTCCGATGTGGTGACCTGAGCCGCCGCCCTGCTGGCCGCCTCCGCCGCCCTTGTTGGGACGACGACGCCTGCGACGACCGCCTCCTCCACCACCGCCGCCGCTGCCGCCCTGCTGGCCGCCTCCGCCGAGCGGACGCTTCGCGAACGCGTTGAGGATTTCACCCTCGTCATCGAACTCGACCGTGACGAAGTCCCAGCCTTCGAGGCCGAGGGGGTTCAGTTCTGGAGCCGTCAGATCGTGAAAGATCCGGTACTCCCACTTGGGGGCCGCCATAGGGGTCCGCCTTCCGTCTTTGCTGTGTGGGGGTCGGGAGCAGCAAATCGCACGCGCTCACCGATGCAGCAAGGTATCGGTCTCCACGCTGGAGGACAAGGGCATCTGTAGTCCGAGCTTGACATTCCGGCTTGCGAGGACGAGAGTCCTCCTGATCTGATCCGGGTTGCCACGCCGTCGCCTCGTTCCTGAAGCCGGCCCCTGCGACCTCGATCCCCGCCTAGACAGGCGGACTTCGAAAGACCTTCCATGACCATCGACGCCGAGGCATCGCTACGGTTCGAGACGAAGACAGGCACCTCGCAGTGCCTCACCGTCGCGACATGCCCGCGTCCCAACCCCAGGGTTCCCCTTGTCCAAGCTCATGCTCATCAACGCGACGCGTACCGAAGAGGTCCGCGCCGCCATTCTGAATAACGGCAAACTCGAACAGTTCGAGATCGAGGTCCAGGATGCTGGCCTCCTCAAAGGCAACGTCTACCGAGGTGTAGTAGCCAACGTCGAAGCAAGCCTCAACGCGTGCTTCGTGGATATCGGCGCCGACAAGCAGGGCTTCCTGCCGATCGACGAGATCCATCCGAGCTGCTTCCACGAGAAGCCAAAGAAGAAGGACGGCAAGCCGCGCATCGAAGAGGTGATGCGGAAGGGCCGCGAGATCGTGGTCCAGGTCGTCAAGGACGCCGTGGGCAACAAGGGCGCCGCCCTCACCAGCCACTGCTCCCTCGCTGGCCGATACATCGTGCTCATGCCCCTGGATGACTCCCGCGGAGTCTCCCGGCGCATCGGGGACGAAGGCCGCCGCAAGAAGATCAAGGAGATCGCCGCCGGTCTCAAGATCCCGGAGGAGTACGGCTTCATCGTCCGTACCGCCGGAACCAACCGCACCAAGACCGACCTGAACCGGGACGCCGCGCACCTCGTGCGGACCTGGAAGGAGATCTTGAAGACGGCGGAGTCCGGCCCGAAGCAGAAGCGGAACCGCGGACGTCGCGGTGGTCGCAAGGGGCGCGGTCCGGCGCTGCTGTTCGAGGACCGCGACCTCGTCGTGCGGATGATTCGGGACTACTACGAGCCCGAGATCGAAGAGATCCTCGTCGACAACGCGACGCCCTACAACAAGGCGCGCGAGTACATCCGCACCGTCATGCCGCGGAGCCACAAGGCCATCACCCTCTACGAGGACAAGATCCCCCTGTTCACGCGGTACCGCGTCGAAGAGCAGATCGAGGCCGTGTTCGCCCGACGGGTCGACCTCCCTTCCGGTGGCTACATCCTCATTGACCCGACCGAGGCGCTGACCTCCATCGACGTCAACTCGGGGCGCAGCACCAAGGCCAAGAGCCAGGAAGAGACCGCGCTCAACACGAACATGGAGGCTGCCGTCGAGGTGGCTCGCCAGCTTCGCTTGCGCGACATCGGGGGCTTGATCGTCGTCGACTTCATCGACATGTCGACCAACAAGCAGAACCGCTCGGTCGAGAAGGCGACGAAGGACACGCTGAAGCAGGACAAGGCGCGCAGCTACGTCAGCAAGATCAGCGACAACGGTCTCATGGAGATCAACCGGCAGCGCATCAAGCAGGCGCTTCAGTTCCAGACGCACCAGCCCTGCGCCGTGTGCGAGGGGACCGGCACCGTGCCGACGTCGGAGTTCCTGTCGCTGGGCCTGCTGCGCAAGCTCGAGGCGAAGGCGGCGACTGGCCTCATCGACAAGGCGACGGTCACCCTGCACCAGGACATCGCGACCTACGTGCTCAACAGCCGCCGCCGCGACCTCGTGGCCCTCGAGGACCGGTTCGGAATCATCATCAACATCGAGGCGCGCCCTGGCGTGCACCGGAACCAGATCGGTATCGCACCGCAGTCCATGAGCCAGCTCACCGAGGCGGAGCGCAGCGAGCTGCTCGCCCGTCGTGAGGCGTTGGCCGCGGTCCTGGACCGGGAAGCGGCGGAGCGCCGCGAGGCGGCCCTCTTCTCGGATGAGGAGGACTCCGAGATCGAGGCGATGCTCGCGGCGGAGGACGCCGCCGAAGCAGCAGAACACGCGGCCGTGGAGGCCTTGAAGGCTGAGGACCGGGAGCGCAACAGCCCCGCGGGCCGCAGCGATCGCCGCCGGCAGCTCCGGCGCGAGCGGCGCAACGCACAGTTGGCCGGTCAGCACATCGTCCTCGAGGTCGTCGAGTTCCCGCCAGAGGACGACCGCACCGACAAGAAGTCGGCGAAGGACGACTCCGAGGGCGGCGAGCGCGGCGAGCGCGGCAAGCGCAAGCGCAAGCGCCGTCGTCGCGGTCGTGGCGAGGGCCGCGGCGAGCGCTCCACCGAGACCACGAAGGAAGCTGCGAGCGACAACGAAGCCCAGAACGGTTCTGAGAGCGGCAAGGCCAAGAAGGCCCCGAAGCCGGAGGAGGCTCCTCCCCCGGTGGCCGTGGCTGAGGTGGCGCACGACGCGCCGGGCTCGGTCCTCGTGCCGCCGCCAACCGACGGCATGTTCAGCTGAGGTGAGTGCGCCGGCCTTCGGTGAGCTCAATCGCGCCGACTGGCGCGCTCGCGACCCTCTCGTCCTCGTCGGTGGCATAGCGCCACAGTGAGAGGCCGCCGGCGTCGAGCCGGGCGTAACTCGACCACCGAAGCCAGTCTCCCAGGCACACCAAGCCGGGCCACCAGCCGAACCAGTGGCCGTGCCCGAGGATGGTGATCTGGGCGCCGCTGGAGGCGGCGTAGCTCTTCGCCGCCTTGAGCCACGGCTGGCTCAGGCCGTCGTAGCCGTCTACTCCTCCTTGGGCCTGGCGGCTCCCGGTGGCTGCGAGCGCCCCGATCTCTCGAGTCAGTCCTGGCCCAACGACGGCCGCGGCGAGTCGGCCCGGCACTCCGCGAAGCAGCGCACGAAAGATGCGGTAGCCCCTCTCCGACGGGTCGACGAGGTCGCCGTGCGCCACATGGAGTCTCCGGCCGAAGCGCTCCAACTCGACAGGCTCCGCGGTGGTTCCGACGGGACTCGCCTCGTGAAGACCGCGACCCACGAACACGTCGTGGTTCCCCTCCATCCAGAGAACGGAGCCTGGGAGGCCCTCCAGCGCCCGGACCACCCGCCTGACATCGGGCGGAGCGGGACTCGAACCAAACCACCAGTCGAAGAGGTCGCCGGCGATGATCAGATCGGCGCCGCTCGGTGCGACACGGGACTCGAGGAATGCGAGGAACTGCTCGGTGCGCGCCGGGCGGTCAGGAGTCAGGTGCACATCGGAGACAAGCCAGAGTGGTCGTACCCCGGGCTCAGCCATGCGTGAGGCGCCAGGTCCACCGCACCACGGCCCCCTCGATCTCCTGGACGAACTCGAACGTCATCCACGACCACAGCAGCAAGTACGCGAGCACGACCATCGCCGCCGGAGCGAACGCAAACGACGCGAGCCCCGACTCCTTTCGCGACCGCCAAAGCGCCACGACCCCGGCAACCGACGCGATGGCGCCGGCCCAGAACAGCGCTGCGAAGTGATAGGCGTCCCAGTAGTTCTGACGCTCGGCACCCACGGCGAAGCCGATGGCGGTGATGCAACCGACGCCGCACAGCGCGCCCCCGAGACCCACGAGGGCAGAGAGCCGAGCGGTGACGTCGGCGGCTCGCACGGCGAGGGCCACGCCCACCACGATGCCAAGGGCCCCCGCCCAGCCAAGGTTGGCGACGAGGGAGGGATCGCTGCCCTTGGGGTCATCCCCCATCATCGCTGCGGCCGAGACCACAGCGACGAGAGCGAGAGCAGTGAACAGGCCGCTGACCCACTTCATCGTGCAGCCTCCATGGCCGCGACCAGCGACGGGTGCCGCTCCTCAGGCCCCACGACGAGGCCGATGTTCGGTGCCGTCGGGTCCATGAACTGGAGCACTCCGACGAGGCCAGAGATGTTGTGCTGCACGACGTCGTTCCCAATCTCATGGTCGTTCGGCCGGAACCGGAAGCCTCCCCGCGCCCGGGCGGGGTTCGGCAGGAACCAGTCGTTCGCCTCCACGAACTGATTGCGCAACTGCATCGTGAGGTTCGTCAGCGCGTCGTCCTGGTGCTTCGTCTCGCCGGGACGCAACCGCACCTCGAGTCGAGCTCCAGCGGTCAGCGCTTCTCCGTACGAACCGGAGTTCGCCGCGAGGGGCAAGGACCCCATCCCGGAGACGTCCCCCCCCACCATGTCGGCGGGGGTGGTCTCCGGGTCCATCAGCTTGTGGCGAGCGATGGAGTCCGCCACCGCGAACGCGTAGTTCTGCCGACGCGCGTTCGGACGAGCGCGGTCCAGCTCTTCGAGAGCCTGGATTCCCCAAGCGTCGGGCGGCACGTAGATCCGAAGACCCAGCGAGACCCAGCGCCGGTCCACGTAGTAGTCCGCTGCCCGTTCGGCGACGTCGAGCCATCGCTCATCGCCGGTGAGCTGGTGCAAGCGCACGAGGGCGAGAGTGGCCTCGCCCGGGTAGAAGGTGCTCTTGCGGGTGCTCCGCTCCTCGCCGTCCCAGTTGTAGAACGAGAGAAACGAACCATCGGGCTGCTGCATGCGTTCGATGTGGCGCGCGAGACCGAACATCGCCTCGTAGTCCGAGGAGCCTGGCCGCGCCTTCTCCATCTCCACCAGAGCGAGCAGTCCCAAACCCGCCCCGCCGAGCTTCGCCCGCTTGCGCCGCCCACCCCCGTCGAGAATGAACCACTCACCGGGGTGCTTGTCGTCCTCGCGCATGCGCTTGCGGAAGTACCGGTTGGCGCGAGTGGCGGCCTCGAAGACCTCCTCCTCGCCGGTGAATCGGTACACCTGGAACATGGAGTAGGTCGTGCCCGCGTGACGCAGCATGTTGTAGCTGGGGCCATTCTCATCCTCGTGGGCGAGGTAGCGGTAGGTGAACTTGCCGCGGCTGTCGGTCTCCCGGACGAGATAGGCGCCGGCCTGCTGGATGGACCAACGCACTTCCTCGATGGTGGGTTCACGCCCCACGGTGTTGCCGCGAGCCGTGGGCCGAGCCGGCGCTCCCCCATCGGCAGCCTCGACCCAGGCACGGGACCGGAACAGGTACACCCGCGCCTGATTTGTTCGGGCCTTGGGCCAACCGTCGGCCCGGGCCGCCTTCCTCGCTGAGGACAGAATGCGGCGCCTCTTGATGGCCCGCTCCGCGCTCCAGCTGGGCAGATAGCGCCATGCCGCCCCTGCGTCGGGATGCACGAGCTCAATCCCGTCGAGGCCGGGGTCGATGGCCACCCCCCTCGGCCCGCTCCCGTCGGTGAGCTCCCGGCGCCCGGGGAGAATCTGGTCGACCTTCCAGGTCCCTTCGGTGAGCAGTGCAGCGGTGAGGTGCTTGCGGTCCAGCCCTGCGATGAGGCTTCGGGCGACCTCCCGCACATTGGCGTCGGTCACCTCGCCCACATGAGGCCCGCGCAGGTCCTCGCGGGGAGTGGGCAAGTAGAGGGACAGGACCCAGGGGTCCACGCCAAGCTCCGCCAGCTGCGGGTACTTCTCCAGGTCGTCAGCGGCAGTGCGCGGCGGAGGAGCGGGGGGTTCCGGCGTTGCCTCCGCTGTAGGGTCCACGACCGGCTGCTCTGACGCCTCTCCTGCGAGCTCGTCACTGTCCGCCGCGAGGTCCTGTTTCGGCGCGCGCTCCGTCAGTAGCGCCGCGGCCTCCGCCTGGAGCGTCTGCCGAGCGACGTCGAGGACCGCATCGGCCAGGGCCGAGGGAGCAGGGTAGAAGGGCTCGTCCTCGAGACCGGGAATGATGCCCCTGTCGAGGGCTGCAGAGAGCGGGGCGCCAATCCACATCCAGATGCCAATCCCAAGGATGACCAGGACAGAGAAAGCGGTGGCGAACACGTTGTTGGGGGGGGAATCGGACACGACAAGTCGATAGCCGCCACGCCCATGGGACGCAAGCCAGCGTAAGCCCGAGCAGCACCGAGAGTTCAGGCCGCGTCTGAGCCCGAGTAGTAGTTCTCGTAGAGCTTTCGATAGAGCCCGCCGAGCTCCATCAGCTCGCTGTGGGTGCCCTGCTCGGCGACCCGCCCACCCTTGAGAACGACGATGCGGTCCACCTGTTGGATGGTGCTCAGGCGATGGGCCACCACGATGGAGGTACGTCCCTCCATCGCCTCCGACACCGCTCCTTGGATTCGCTCCTCGCTGAAGGTGTCGACGTTCGAGGTCGCCTCGTCGAGGACCAGCACGCGGGGGTCGTATACGAGCACTCGTGCGAACGCGAGCAGCTGTCGTTCGCCCGCGGAGAGGTTGCGGCCGCCTTCGTTCAGCTCCCCCTCCAGCCCGCCAATGCGCTCGACGATGGCGCGAGCGCCGACTCGGTCGAGGGCCAGCCAGATCGACTCGTCGTCGATGTGCTCGGCTCCGAGCGTGAGGTTGCTACGCACCGACCCCTTGAAGAGAACGACGTCCTGCAGCACCACGCCGATGGCTCGACGTAACTCCGTGGGCACGAGCTGACGCACATCGATCCCATCGAGCAGCACCGCCCCGCTGTTCACCTCGTACGTGCGGTTGATCAAGCGGAGCGCCGTGGACTTCCCGGCGCCGGTCACGCCGAGCAAGGCGACCTTCTCGCCGGCCTGGACATCGAGGGTGAGGCCCCGGAGCACAGGTTCATCGGCGACGTAGGCGAAGCGCACATCGTCGAAACGGACGTGCCCGCGAATCGAGTCGAGGTGCACCGGGGAGTCTGCGACGACGATCTGCTCGGTCTCATCGAGCAGCTCAAAGACCCGCTCCGCTGATGCCAGCCCGGACTGGAGGATGGCGAACTTCTGACTCAAGTCGCGAATCGGCTGGAAGAACCGACGGACGTAGTCGGTAAACGCCACCAGCGCTCCCAGGGTCAACGCGTCGTCGACGATGGGCCCCGCGGCCCACCAAAGCAGCAACGCGGTCACGAGGTAGGACGTGCCGTCTACGAAGGCAAACAGGGACGCATCGAGCTTGATGCTTCGCAGGTGGGTGTTCATGAGCTCGAGACTGCGCCCGCGGAACTCCGCCATCGCCTTCTCCTCACGCGCGAAGAGCTGGATGACCTGGATGCCCGAGATGCGCTCCTGGAGGTAGGCGTTCAACACCGACACCCGCGCCCGAATCTCCCGGTACGCGCCACGCAGAGCCACCTGAAACCACCGGGACACCATGAAGAGCGCCGGCATCACAGCGAAGGTGACGAGCGCCAGCTTCCAGTTCAGCAGCACCAACGCCACGCAGATGCCCGCCAGCAAGAGCAGATCTGCGAAGAGCGTCAGGAAACCCGAGGCAAACATCTCTCCGATGCCCTCGACGTCGTTCGTACACCGAGTCAGGAGTCGACCCGCGGGGTTCTTGCGGAAGTAGCGGTCGTGCAGGGTCAGAAGATGACCGTGCACCGCGACCCGAAGGTCATGCACGATCCCCTGACCGCCCAGGTGCATCGCATACGACTGAACAAATTGCAGCGTGTACTGCGTCACGAGGGCGCCGAGGAGCAGCAGAGCAATGGGCCCCAGGCCGCTGCCATCCCCCGACGCGATGGGCCCGTCGATGGCCTGCTTGATCACGTAAGGGGGAACCAGCTGCATCCCTGCGGTCAGGGGCAGAAGCAGGAGAGCCAGGCCCAATGGCTTGCGATGCACCCACGCAAACGGCGCGATGCGCCGGAGCAGCGGGAAATCCAGGATGCGGGTCGACTCGGTCACGCCACGTCCTCGTCGGGACTGGAAAGCTCGAGGTCGAGACACTGCTTCCGATACAGGCGCGAGTACCACCCCCCGGACGCGAGCAACTCCTCGTGAGTTCCGGTCTCAGCCACCCGGCCTTCGAGCAGAACCACGACACGGTCGACGCCCTCGAAACCGAGGAGGCGATGGGTGACGAAGAGGGCCGTGGCACCGCCGGTCACCTGTCGGAGACCTCGGATGATGGTCTGCTCCGTCTCGGCGTCCACGGAGCTGAGGCAATCGTCGAAGACCCAGATGGCAGGCTCGAGGACTGCCGCACGGGCGATGGTCATCCGCTGACGCTGCCCACCAGAGAGGGTCACGCCCCGCTCCCCCACCATGGTCTCCCACCCCTTCGGGAACCGCTCGATGTCGCCGGTGAGGGCGGCCAGCGAGGCAGCGCGGCGCACCGCCGCAGGGTCGGGGGCCTCGCTCCCAAACCCCACGTTCTCCTCCACGGTCATGGAGAACAGGAACGGTTCCTGCGGAACGAAGGCGATGCGGCGCCGCAGCCAGGAAAGCGGGTATTCGCAGACGTCGCGTCCTCCAACGAAGACTCCCTCGGCCGGAAGCTCGAAGAGGTGGGGCAGGAGGGACACGAGCGTGGACTTGCCAGCTCCGCTCGGACCGACGATCAGCACGTGCTCGCCTGGCTCGACCTGGAATGAGACGTTGTGCAACACGTCCGTCCGCACGCCGTCCGCATCGGGCCATCCGAAGCTCAGGTCACGGAAGATGATCGAGCCCTCGAGCTGCTCAGGAAGATCAGGCGGGGTCGAGGGTGAGGACACCTCCGGCGTCGTCACGAGAATCTCACCGATGCGATCGGCCGCCGCGAGCCCGCGCTGCCACAGGGAGATCATCCATCCCAGAGCCACCGTGGGCCACATGAGCATCGCGAGATAGCCCATGAAGGCGACGAAGTCGCCGAGAGTGAGGGCGCCGTCGATGACCGCGTTTCCACCGAAGTAGAGGATGGTCAGGGTCCCCATGCCACCCATCCCAGCAAGGATGGGGAGGAGGACGGACCTCAGCAGGACCCAATCCAGGTAGCGCTTTCGATAGGCGTCCGACGCGGACGCGAACATCTCCTGGCGGGGGGCCTCCCGCGCGTAGGCCTGGAGAACCTGGATCCCCGTGATCGACTCGTTCGCGACCGCAGACACTCGGGACAGCTCGCCCTGCATCGCGTAGCTGACCTCGTAAATGCGACGCCCCACGACACGGGTCGACGCGAAGACGAACACCAGCGGCGCCAACGCCCACACCGTCAAAGTCGGGCTGATCACCACCATGGGGGTGACGGCAGTGACATAGACGAGCGCGGTGTTGGCGATGTTCAACACCCCGGGACCGCCGAGCAGCCGCAGGGCTGTGATGTCATTGGTCACCCGCGAGATGAGGTCGCCGACGGGCATCCGGCCGAAGAAGGTCGGGGACAGCGTCTGGAGGTGCTCGTAGAGCTCGTTGCGGACGCGGTACTCGATCTCGCGCCCGCCATCGAAGATCTGGACCCGCGAGACGACCCGGAAGATCGCCATCACCACCGCGAGCGCAACGATGCCCAGGGCGTAGCGGGTGACGGCGGCCACGACGAGGTCCGGCGCCATCGCGTCCGGCTCGAAGGCATCGAAGACCTTCTTGGTGAAGAACGGGATGCCGGCGAGACACAGGTTCGTCACCAAGAGGGCCACGATCCCCACTGCGTAGCGACGCGATTGGGAGCGGAGATAGCCAAGGACCCGGCTCGTGCCAGTTGGTGCGGGCGTGCTCATGAAGTGCGGCGCACTCATAGCACCCAGGGATGGCTGTGGCCGTTGGCCGAACGGCCAGCCTCCTATACTTTCCGGCCGGTGTCCGACTCCCCACTACCGCAGCTGTTCACCACCCCTCTCGCCGAGCGCATGCGCCCGCGCACGCTCGACGAGGTCGTGGGGCAGGATCACCTGCTGGGACCAGGCAAGCCGCTGCGTCGCTCCATCGAGGCAGACCGGGTCGGGTCCATGATTCTCTGGGGCCCGCCGGGCTGCGGAAAGACCACCATCGCAAGGCTGCTGGCGAGCCACACGGCTGCAACCTTCGAGCCCTTCTCTGCCGTGCTCGGCGGAGTCAAGGAGCTCCGGGCCCTGATTGCGCTCGCCCAGACACGGCGCCGCTCCGACCCGCTGAGCCGCACGCTGCTGTTCGTCGATGAGATTCATCGGTTCAACAAGGCTCAACAGGACGCGTTCCTCCCCCACGTGGAGTCAGGGCTCATCACCTTGGTGGGCGCGACCACCGAGAACCCCTCGTTCCAGGTGAACGGAGCGCTGCTCAGCCGTTGTGCGGTCCATGTGCTCCAGCCCATCGCCACGCCCTCGCTCGTCACCCTGCTTCACGAAGCCCTCTCCGATGTCGACCGAGGCCTGGGAAGCCTGGGGCTCTCGATGACGGATGAGGGGATGAATCAGCTGGTCCTCGCGTCAGGCGGGGATGCGAGACGGTCTCTGGGGGCGCTCGAACGAGTTGGCCTCCACTTCAGGACCCGCGCTCTGGACGCGCCTCCGCTGACTGTCGAGGAGCTGGCCGATGCCTTGGGCGAGTCCTCACTCCTCTACGACCGCAGCGGAGAGGAGCACTACAACGTGGTCTCCGCCTTCATCAAGTCGATGCGCGGAAGTGACCCCGATGCATCGCTGTACTGGCTCGCCCGCATGGTCGAGGCAGGGGAGGACCCGATGTTCATCGCGAGGAGGCTGGTGATCTTCGCCTCCGAGGATGTTGGGATGGCCGATCCGCGCGCGCTGCAGATGGCGATGGCGTGCAAGGACGCCTTGCACTTCCTCGGGCTCCCCGAAGGCAAGTTCCCTCTGGCCCAGGCGACGCTGTATCTCGCCACCGCTCCCAAGTCAGGCTCCACAAAGGACTACTTCATCGCCGCTAAGGCCGTGAAGCAACAGGGGGCCCTGCCCGTACCGCTCCACCTCCGCAACGCCGCCACGCCCCTGATGAAGAAGCTCGGGTATGGCTCGGGGTACAAGAACCCCCACGGCTACGTCGGGGACTTCGTCGCTGAGCAGTACCTGCCGGACGAACTCGTGGGGACGGCCTTCTACGAGCCAGGCGATCAGGGCTACGAGAAGATGGTCCGAGACCGGCTGGAGATCTGGGGAAAGCGTCGCGACGCGGGAGACCGACGCCGGAAGAAGCGCTAGCTACCTCCCATCCGGACACGCCGGGCGGGGAAAGCTGCAGTTCCAGGGCGGGTGCGTCGTTCGTTGCTCCTGTCGATTACTCGACGGGAGGGGAACCACCGACGTCTTCGACGAGCTCGTAGGTCGCCTTCAAGATCGAGAGCTCCGGCGGGATCTCCTCGATGGGGAAGGTCAGGGAGTTCGTGATCCGGTCGTAGGCGTAGGTACTCGGGTCGGCGACGACATCGTCGATGGTCACGACGAGCGTCCCTTCCTTGGGAATTCGTCGCAGGTAGAAGGTCCGTTTCATCCCCGCCGCCTCGAGCCCGAGCTCCGTGAGGAAGGTCGACCAGTCCTGGGAGCAGATCGAGAGGAAGTTGCCGCCGACGTTGTCGATGACGTCCCAGTAGCCTTCTCCCTCGCTGGCGCTGTTGTCGCTCGTCTCACAACCACCTGGACGGTCGCCAATGATCCCCGTGAAGAAGAGCTTGTCTCCGCCGGTCGGACCCTTGAGGTCGTAGAGGAACCAGGGGATGTACTCGTTGGGGGTCATCCCTCCACAGATGTCGAAGGGGCCTCCGCCCGAGTAGCGGTCCGGCTCGTCCGTCACGACGATGATCGAGAGCAGGGCATCCTCGCGGTAGAACCCCTCATTGGGACCGCCAATCCCGCTCTGGTAGGTCAGCGCAGCGTGGCTCGCGGAGAGCCCCATCTCGCAGCTGCCGTCCCCCGAGTCCCCCACGTCCGCCATCGAGTTGAAGGCGTCGATCTTGTTTGGAGTGTCGGGGTCGATCCACCGCTCGCCCTGATACTCCCGGAGAATTCCCCAGTTGCTTGGGGTGTTCGGGGTGAGGTCTCCCTCCACGACACCAATGTGATAGTCGAGAGTGGTGTTGACGAAGCTCTGGATGAAGGCGTCGAAGTTGGATGCCAGCAGCTCCTGCTCATCGCTCATGGAACAGGAGTTGTCCACGACGAAGAGGATGTCCGACTGCGGCACGGTCCTCTGCTGGAACTCATCGACCCACTCGGTGGGTCCGAGGGTGTCCGGCTGGTCGAAGAACTGCGGCTCCTCAAAGACGGTGCGTAGTTGGCTCTCGGAGCAGCCGACCAGCGCGACAGTCATGATCAGGGCAGGCAGGATCTTCAGGGTCTGCGCAGTCAATGGAGTCTCCACGAGGTTGGCGCGACCATAACGACCGGAAGAAGGCGGATGCAAGCAGACAAACGGGCGAGCAAACGGGCGGGGCTACTTCGCTCCGCGGCGGTGATGAGTGTCATCACGATCGGCTCGCGCGTCCTTGGGCTTGTGCGCGAACAGGTACGCGCCCACTACCTCGGCACGAGCATGGCGTCCGACGCCTTTGGACTCGCCTTTCAGATCCCGAATCTGCTCCGTCGCCTGGTCGCGGAAGGGGCGATGAGTGCCGGGTTCATCCCCGTCCTGAGCGAAGTCGAAGAGCAGGAGGGGACGGAGGCCGCGATGGCGTTCGCCAACCGGTACTTCAACCTCGTGATGTTGGCGCTGACGCTGATCTCGGGCCTGGGAATGCTGGGGGCGTCGGTGATCGTCGGCGTCTTCGCGCTGCTCAGTGGACGCGAGATCTCCCCCGCAGCCATGGCGCTCACCACCAACCTGACCCAGTGGATGTTTCCGTACATCGGGTTCATGGCCCTGGCCGCTGTCGCACAGGGAGTCTTGAACACCTACCGAGTCTTCTGGGTGAGTGCCGCCTCGTCGATCGCGATGAACGTCGCCATCATCGCCGCCGCGATTGGTCTCTCCGGCCACATGAACGAGAGCGCGTACGCCTTCGCGATCGGTGTGCTCATTGGAGGAGTCCTCCAATTCGGGGTGCAGATCCCTTCGGTTGTGCGACTGGGATATCGCTGGAGCCCGGACTTCAAGCCCGGACCTCGAGTGAAGAAGGCTCTGTGGTTGCTCGTCCCCACTCTCTTCGGCGCGGGCGTCTACCAGGTGAACGTCATGGTCAGCCAGGCCATCGCGTGGGGCCTCGGCGGAGGCGCAGTTTCGTCCCTCCAGTACTCGTCACGACTGCTCGAGCTCACACTCGGGGTTTTCGCCGTCGCCATCTCCACCGTGGTGTTGCCGACACTCTCTCGAGACGCGGCCGGAGGCCGACTGGACGAAGTCAGGGACACGGTGCTCTACGCAGTCCGTCTGTGCTGCTTCGTCTGCTTCCCCATGTTGGCTGGTCTATTCCTCCTCCGAGCTGAGACGGCCTCGCTGCTCTTCGAGCGCGGCGCATACGGGAGTGAGTCGACCCGCATGACCTCCTATGCACTGGCGTTCCACCTGATGGGGCTCGTGCACATCGCGCTCGCGCGCATCTACGTCCCCGTGTTCTATGCGTTCAAGGACACCCGCACCCCAGTCCTCGTCGCCTTCGTCGCGATGTTCGTGAACGTCGGGCTTTGCTACGCGCTCGATGGACCTTTCGGTCACGGCGGGATTGCCCTCGCCAACACGGCGAGCGCGTTCACACAGGCCTTCGCGCTGAGTTGGTTTCTCCGCCGGCACACCGGTCCCCTCGAGGACAAGGTCACGGGGCCTTCCGTCCTTCGGTCGGCGGCCGGGACCCTCGCGATGGGGGCGGTGGTGCTCTGGCTTTCTCCCATGCTCATTGAGGCCGGCAGCAGGGGGGGCGAGCTCCTCCTCCCCTACGTCCTCCTCGTAGCGGCCGCGGTGGTGACCTACGTGGCCACCGCCCTCGCCACCCGACATCCCGAGCTCACCGAGGTGATCGGAATCGTCCGGCGCCGAGTCGGCCGGTAGCTAGCTAGCTACCTCTTATCAGAGACCCCGGCGAAGAAGCTGGAGCTTCGAGGCCCGGGGCGCCCCGGGTGCGGGTACCCGGACTTCCGGGGCCCTGGGCGCCGCGGGTGCGGGTACCCGGAGTTCCGAGTCCGGAGGCACACGAGGTCGAGGAGCGCAGGGACTGCGCCGGGGCGTAGTCCCCGTCGCCGCCCAAGTCGGGCCGAAAGCTCGCCGCAGAGAGCGGTCGGACGGCCAGGCGCGGGTAGCCCAGGACCGCCGTTGCCCCTTCGGCACCGAGCATGGGTCCAGAGCTCTCGCCCGAGTGCCCCCGGTAGTGGGCCGCTAGCGCCAGGTCCTCCAGCTGCCTGCGCCACACCCAACGGCGCCAAGGGTGGCTTTCGAGGGGCGGCAAACGCCGCCACACCAGGAGCGACGAAAGCCCCAGCAGCGGACTACTGGGGCCTCCGGAACGACGAAAGCCCCAGCAGCGGACTACTGGGGCCTCCGGAACGACGAAAGCCCCAGTAGCGGACTACTGGGGCTTCCGGAACGACGAAAGCCCCAGTAGCGGACTACTGGGGCTTCCGGAACGACGAAAGCCCCAGTAGCGGACTACTGGGGCTTTCGTAAATTATGCCAGGCGACGACCTACTCTCCCACCGGGTCACCCCGGCAGTACCATCGGCGCTGGAGAGCTTAACTTCCGTGTTCGGAATGGGAACGGGTGGTGCCTCTCCGCTATCATCACCAGGCAACTCTAAAGAGCTAACTGCATGACGTGTGATTGATTGTATGAGTGCTGGAACGTCTCACGGGATGAAACAAACTCAAGCCGAACGGACAATTAGTACCAGTTAGCTCCGTACATTGCTGCACTTCCACACCTGGCCTATCAACGTGGTGGTCTTCCACGGTCCTTCAGGGAAATCTGATCTTGAAGGAGGCTTCCCACTTAGATGCTTTCAGCGGTTATCCCGTCCGAACATAGCTACCCGGCAATGCCAACGGCTTGACAACCGGAACACCAGAGGTTCGTTCACCCCGGTCCTCTCGTACTAGGGGCAACTCTTCTCAAATTTCCTACGCCCACGGAAGATAGGGACCGAACTGTCTCACGACGTTCTAAACCCAGCTCGCGTACCACTTTAAACGGCGAACAGCCGTA
>JAGSHC010000120.1 GCA_023954745.1 Deltaproteobacteria bacterium
CGAAGTACCCGTCGGCGTCCACGTCGAAGCCGTTGTCCACCACCGTGTTGCAGTCGTCATCGACGCCATTGCACGACTCCGTGGCTCCGGGGTTCGTGCTGGCCGTGGCGTCATCACAGTCCGCGGACGCGCCGTAGGTGGAGAGGCAGCCGGCGTCGTTGTCGTCGAAGTACGTGTCGCCGTCCGCGTCGAAGCCGTCGTCGATGGCGGCGTCGCAGTTCTGGTCGATGCCGTCGCAGACCTCCGTCGCGCCGGGGTAGATGCTCGCGGCGCCGTCGTCGCAGTCCACGTTGGCCGCGCCGTAGGTGGAGACGCAGCCGGCCACGGAGCCGTCGAGGTACGTGTCCCCGTCCCCGTCGAAGCCGTCGTCCACAAGCCCGTCGCAGTCCTGATCGACGCCGTCGCAGGTCTCGATGGCTCCGGGGTAGATGCTCGCCACACCGTCGTCGCAGTCCACGAGGCTGTAGGCGGCCACGCAGCCGGGGTCCGCGCCGTCGAAGAAGTTGTCGGAGTCGGAGTCGAACCCTTCGTCGGTGACGCCGTTGCAGTCGTTGTCCAGGGCATCGCACGACTCGGTGTTGCCGGTGTAGATGCTGGCGTTGCCGTCGTTGCAGTCTCCACCGCAGACCCGCTGGCCGTCGCTGTCGTTGTCCGCCTCGTTGGCGGGCACGCTGCCGTTGCAGTTGTTGTCTACGCCGTCGCAGATCTCCGTTCCGCCCGGGTACGTGGTGTTGTCGGCGTCGTCGCAGTCGCCGTCGCAGGCGCTGACGCCGTCGTTGTCCACGTCCTGCTCGTTGACCGGCAGCGTGCCGTCGCAGTCGTTGTCGATCCCGTCGCACAGCTCCACCGCGCCCGGGTAGCTGTCGGCGTCGTTGATCAGGCAGTCATCGCCTCCCGCGACGAAGGCCGGTGGGTTCGCCGACACAGCGAGGGTGCACTGGATGTACCCGTCGCCGTCCACGTCCTGTTCGTTGACCGGGATGCCACCGGAGCCGCCCGAGCAGTCGCTGTCCTTGCCGTCGCAGATCTCGCTGCCGCCGGGGAAGACGTTGGCGTCCGCGTCGTCACAGTCCGTACAGGTGTTGGTGCCGTCGCCGTCGACGTCTGCGCCTTCGTCGTTGGCGGTGCCGTTGCAGTTGTTGTCCACCGTGGAGCCGTCGCAGAGCTCCGGGGCGCCCGGGTAGACGTTGGCCGCTGCGTCGTTGCAGTCGGAGCCGCCGTTGAGCCCGGCGGGCAGGTTGGCCCCGGCCACGAGGGCGCAGTCGATGTAGAAGTCGCCGTCGCCGTCGACCTCGCTCGCGGGGATCGCGCCGTCACAGTTGCTGTCGTTTCCGTCACAGACCTCGGAGAAGCCAGCCCCGACCAGGGCGTCACCGTCATCACAGTCCCCGCCGCACACGCGCTGGGCGTCGTTGTCGAGGTCGTTCTCCGTGGAGGGCACCGAGCCGTTGCAGTCGTTGTCCTGGCCGTCGCACAGCTCCGTGGCGCCGGGATACGTGTTGCTGTTGTTGTCGTCGCAGTCGGCGCAGTCGAGGGAGGCGTCCTGGTCACTGTCGCCCTCGGTGCTCGGGACCACGCCGTCGCAGTCGTTGTCGAGGCCGTCACAGAGCTCGGGGGCGGTGGGGTAGACGGTGGACTCTCCGTCGTCGCACTCGGCGCACTGCAGGTAGCTGTCGCCGTCGCCGTCGAGCTCGCTGTCCGTGAAGATCCGGATGCTCGCGGACGAGGTGGTGTTCACGTTCCCGGTGATGACCGGCGGCAGCGTGGGGCTCAGCTCACCGACGACGCCCAGCTGGTCCCCGAATGCGGCGGGGTAGGGGAAGCTCCCCTGGACGGTCGCTCCGTACTGCACGGTCCCGGCCCAGTGCACGCCGAGGAGGTAGAACATGCCGGGAATGATGGGGTCCGAGAACGCACCCGGGCCCGGCCCAAACCACTGCGGTCCACCCGTCGAGCCTGTCGCCGTCATCGTCGTCGACGCGAGCTGCGTCCATGGACCGTTGGACGTGGGCCCCACGTAGGCGGCAAAGGACAGCTGGTTGGTGGCGCTGATGATCAACTCGGCCTGGATGCCGCTGAGGGTCGTCTCGGCGGTCGCCTCGAAGACATTGCCCACGAACGCATTCGCGGCGGAGAAGAAGGAGCCGCCAGGCTCCGCCGTGGACACGATCCAGTTGTAGCCATCACAGTTGGAGTCGTCGCCGTCGCAGGTCTCGAACGCGAGGCCCGGGGACTGGTTGGGGTCGCTGTCGTCGCAGTCTCCCCCGCCGAAGAGGCCGGTGCCGTTCGGTGCGATGGCGAAGGCGCACGAGATGTACCCGTCTCCGTCGTCATCGAGCTCCGCCGTGGGCGTCGTCCCGTTGCAGTCGTTGTCGGATCCGTCGCAGATCTCGCTCGCGCCGAGGTAGCTCAGCGGGTTGGTGTCGTCGCAGTCCCCCGCGCAGATGCGCTGGCCGTCGGCGTCGTTGTCGGACTCTCCGCCCGCGAGGAGGGCACCGTCGCAGTCGTCGTCCACGCCGTTGCAGGTCTCCGTCGCGGAGGGGTTGCGCGCGGCGTCGTTGTCGTCGCAGTCCTCGGACAGCTCGAAGCCGTCGCCGTCGATGTCCACGCAGTCATCGCAGCTGACGATCTTCCAGTCGTAGTGCCGGGCCTGAAAGCTGATGTTCTTGGTGGCGTCGAGACCCACCGGGGTGGAGTTCGACCAGTGAGCGCCCACATGGGGACCGAAGTCGGCCGCGGGACTCAGGACCGTGTCCCGATACAGGACTCCCCCACCCTCGAGCTCCGCCACGAAGAGGTAGTACCCGGTCCCCCCGAGAGCGCCGGGGTCCAGATCGACGCCCACAGCCTGGCTGGTGTGCCAGATCTTCCCGGTGTCGTCGTGCTCCACCTCGCTGCTCCAGATCCGGGTGTACGCCGCCCCGCTCTGGGTGGCGGACTCGTAGATCGCGAGGTTGATGACCCCGGCGTAGGCGGGATCGACCTGGACGGCCATCTCGGAGATGTGGGTCGGGGTCGTGACCGAGAAGATGTTCCCGAACTCGGACCCGGCGACGCCCGTGAACGTGCCCGTGGCGGTGTCCGAGCTCTCCGTGTCTCGCACGGCGCCGATGCGCTGGAGCACCTGGTAGGCGGCCGTCACCGAGACCGCCGCGCTCGCCGCCGGAGTGCCGCTCGTCGAGATGGTGGAGTAGCCCTTGTTCTCGCCCCAGTCCGACTCCTGACCGGACCCCGCCTCCCAGTACGTCTGGTTCACGGCAACTCCCGATTGGGTGAAGTCGATCCCGATGAAGTAGCAGTAGCCCGCCTCCATCAGGAGATTGGGGTTCCAGACGGCCCAGCTCGTGACCTGGGCGTTCTGCCCCCCGACGACGCTCGTCGTGGTGCTCGCGACCTGGGTGAAGGTCTGCCCGCTCGAGCAGGTCCCCGCGCGGCGATAGATGTACCAGGGCACTGAGAAGCTGCCGATGCCCCAGCTCCCGCTCCCGGTGAGGCCTTGCACGTACTGCCGGACCTCCGTGAGGCGGGTGTCCTTGGTCACTTCGTAGGCGTTGCCGCGCACAAGGGAGTTGGCGAAGTTGCTCGACGCGCCGACCTCTCCAGCGGAGATCGACGAACCCGCGGAGGTGTAGACGACCATGTCCGGGCGGGCGGAGCTGTTGAACCAGCTCTGGCTCTTGGCGGGGCTCCCGTTGTTGTGGAAGGTGCCGGTGGTCCATTCTCCCCAGGAGGGGTCACTCGGAACCACCGAGTTGTTGAACCCCATGGTGATCGAGGTGGTTGCGACCCAGCAGACGGTGAGGATGTAGTAGTTGCCGGCGGTGACGTTGGCGAACACGGGCCCCGAGGACTGCGCGGTCAGCGCCGCGCCGGCGGTCCCGGTGCTCTGGTTCTCTGCGATCCGGTCGTAGGTGCCGGCCAGGGCCGCCGACTCGTAGACGTACCACTTCAGCGTCTGAGCGCTGGTGTTCTGCAGCGAGATCGTGAAGTCCTCGATGATCGTGTCGACCGTCGCTTCGATCTTGTGACCGCGGCAGTTCTGGGTCGTCGCGAAGGTCTGGCCGACCCCCGTGAGAGTATCCCGCGTGCGCGCCTCAGCCTGAGAGGGCGCGAGGGCAGCGGCGGTGCCGAGGACAAGAAGAGCGAGGAGGACAGAGGACGGACAGGACCTGCGCATGCGGCGGTCTCCAGAGACGGGACCCCGAGTGCGCCCAGACCCCACCGTCCGGCACTTCGTGTCCACGAAGAGGTGGATCCTACCGGACTCGTGCAGCGGAAGGCCGGGCCGTCCCTGGCCCGCGCCACCGCTGCGTTCGCTCGGTGAAACCCGGAATTTCATATCGGTCATCGTGACCAGAACTGGAGCCACGACCGGGTGGAGGTCAGCCTCGAGGGCTACTCCTTGTCGTAAGGAAGCACCTTGACGGTGTCCTCCCCCACGACCTTCTCGAGCACCGGCAGGAAGTCCTTCGGCGCCACGACGGTGCCGAAGATGTTCCCGGGGGTGAAGGAAGCAGCCACGGCCGCGTTCACCTGCTCGAGCGTGGCGGCCTCGATGGCCGGCAGCTGGGAGAGCGGGTCGAGCCCGCGGGTGCGCTTCGTCACCTCGTAGCCCAGTCGCTTGCGGGGAGTGTCCACGTAGAACGCTGCCGAGTTGAGGATCGAGCCCCTTGCGTAGGTGAGCTCCTCCGCCGTCAGCCCCGACGCTGCGAAGTCGTCGTAGAGCGAGAGCATCAGCGTCAGCGCGGCTTCCGCCTGCTCCTTCGCCGGGAAGATCCACATCGTGTAGGTGCTGGCCTGCTCCTCGTGCACGAAGCTTCCGTATGCGCCGTAGGAGTACCCGTTCTTCTCGCGGATCTCCTTCATCATCCGAGCCCCGAAGCCGTGCCCACCGAAGGCCTCGTTCCCGAGCCAGAGCAGCGGGTAGTCGGGGTCGTTGGGCAGCAGCGTGTAGTGCCCGAAGTGCATCTGGAGCTGACTGCGCTCGGGCTTGGCGATGAGGTGCACGTTGCGACCCTCGGGAGCAGCAGGCAGCTCCGCCAACTCCCGCTCCGGCGTGTTGGCCTCGAGCTTGCCGGCGATGCGAGCCAGGTCCGAGCCGGCGCCCGCGTCGAAGTTTCCGAGCAGAGCGAGCACCGCGCCCTGGCTGCTGAACCACTTGCGGTAGTGGTCCTTCACCGCGGCGATGTCGATGTTGCCCAGGGTCTTCGTGGTGCCGAGCACGGGCTGCGCGTAGGGATGGCCGGCGAAGAGGCCCTTCTCGTAGAAGGAGTAGCCGATGTACCGGTCGTTGTTGCGCGCCTCCACGATGTCGGCCTTCACCTCATCGATGAGGTCGGCGAGGTCGTCTTCGCTGAACGCGGGGTACTGGATCGACTCGGCGAGCAGCGTCGCCACCTTCGGCCAGTTCTCCGAGAGCACCGAGCCGGCGATGGTGACGTCATCAGCGCCCACGGTGGCGGACAGGGAAGCACCCAGACCTTCGAGGGTCGCCTCGAAGACCTGGCGGCTGCGGTCCGCAGTGCCGCGGAGCAGCAGCTCGGCGGTGACGTTGGTGATTCCGAGCTCGTCGGCGCCTTCCACGGCCGCGCCGAAGGGCAGCACCATGCGGAACCAGACCTTGGGGACCCGCGGGTCGTAGACCATGAGGCGAGTCCAGCCACCGGTCTCTCGCTCCTGCACCTGACCGGCCATGTACGGCGGCATGCCCTCGTCGGGGCGCCCGAGCACACCGGGCAGGGCGAGCAGCTCACCGGCGCCGGCCTTGGGAAGCTTCTTGCTCGAGAACGTCAGCAGCTTCTTGCCCTTGGGGCGCCCGACGACCGCCGAGGACTGGTTGTCCAGGAGGTAGGTCTGCGCGACGCGCTGCACATCCTCAGCAGTGACGGACCGCAGGGCTTCGATGCGCTCGAGGCCGGTGGTCCAGCTGCCGGCGGAGATCTCATTGAAGCCGAGGAAGCCAGCGAGGCCGGAGTTTCCTTCGAGCTGGTTCCACAGGTAGCTCAGGAGCTGGTTGCGGGCGCGATCCAGCTCGAGCTGCGTCACGGGGTTGTCCCGCAGGTCCGCGAACTCGTTGCGCACGATGGCGATGGCTGCGTCGGCAGCCTTGCCTTCCCGCATCGTGCCGCCGACCGTGAAGAGGGCCTCGTGCTGGAAGGGAGGCAGCCACACGCTGAAGGAGCTGGCCCAGCCACCATCGACGAGCTTGCGCTCGAGTCGGGAGCTGTTTCCGCCCGACAGGATGGCGTCCACCATCATGAGCGCGGGGGTGTCCTCGTGGCTGATCGCGGGCACCTTCGTGCCGAGGGTGAACAGCTCGGTCTCGGCCGTGACCTCCATGTCCTTGCGGCGGGGCTCGGTCTGCTCGGGCTCGTCGCCGTGGGGACGGCGGTTCAGGTCGGACTTCTCGATGTCCTTGTACTGCTCCTCGAGCAGCGCCAGCGTCGCGTCGCGGTCGAGGTCGCCCACGAGGACCAGGGTCGCGTTGTTGGGCGCGTAGTAGTCGGCGTAGAAGGTGTTGCAGTCTTCGACGCTGATGGCGTCGAGGTCCTTGCGCCAGCCGATGGTGGACCAGTGATAGTTGGTCTTCTCGAAGGCGAGAGCCCACAGCTGCTCGTCGATGAGCCCCTCGGGGTCGTCGTCGACGCGGTAGCGGCGCTCGTTGATGACCACCTCGCGCTCGGAGTTGAGCTGGGCCTCGTCGATGACCAGACCGTCCATGCGGGTGGCCTCGAGCTCGGCGAGCAGAGCCAGCTTCTCCTTCGGGAGCGACGCGTGGTACGCGGTGATGTCGAGCCAGGTCCAGGCGTTGAGGTCCGGGGTGCCGGACTCCTCGAGGACCTGGCTGAAGTGGCCATCCTCGTAGCCATCGGTCTTCTTGAACATCATGTGCTCGAAGAGGTGCGCGATGCCCGTGATGCCGTCCCGCTCGTCGCCGGAGCCGACGTCGAAGTAGGTGTGGTAGCTGAAGGTGGGCGACGCGGGGTCGACGACGAGCAGCAGGGTGAGGTCATTGGTGGTGAGCGTGTAGCGCTCCACCTTCAGGTCACCGAGCAACGGCTCGGTGGACTCGTGCTTCCACATGGACGGCGGGGTCTCCTCGACGACGGTCGCGGGCTCGGGCTCAGCCTTCTTCTTGCGCTTCTTCTTCTTCGCGAAGGCGGCGCCGGGGGCTGCCACAGCAGCAGACAGGGCAAGCATGGACAGGAACTTGGCGGTACGTGACATTCTGGGGTTCCTCCGAGGCGGCGGCGATATAGCACGGGAGCCCCCGCGCCAGCCTCGGTCCAGGACGACCTACTTCTCGTTCTCGCCCGTCGGCATCGCCCAGGTGGCCAAGGAGCCGATGTCCTCGTCGAGCCAGTCGCTCTCCTCTTCTGGCTGCGTCGCGGACGGCGCACCGCTGGCCAGGTCTCGCGCCACGGTGTGGGAGGCTGCGACGTGCTTCGCGTCCATCTCGCGGGTGGCCTGATCGCCGTCCGAGGGCGTGGCGGTCCGCGGCTCTGGTCGCAGGGTGTTCGGCCCCATGGCGCCCTTCTTCGGTTGCGCGAAGGGCGCTTCCACTTCGATGGTCCCCAGGTGGCCTCCCACCCGCTTTGCCAGGCGAGCGCGTCCGTCTTCGAGCTCGTCACCGAACGCGAGAGCCTCCAGGGCATCCATTGCGGTGCCGGCGTCCGCAGGGCGGTCGGCCGGATCCAAGGCCAGCAGCGTGCTCAGCAGGGCGACGAGCTGGTCCGCCGTGCCCTCGTCCAGCGCGAGTCCGTCGGGGTTCAACAGGTCCTCGCGGAGCTGGGCGGCGCGGTCGGAGAACTTCGTCGTCGCGATGCTGAACGCGGCCCGCGCCAGCTCCTGCATGCTGGTCGGTAGCGGGACCCAGCGGGACTCCGACACGAGGTCGAAGAGATTGACCCCCACGACGTAGAGGTCTGAGCGACGGTCGAGCGGTCTCCCCTGGACCTGCTCCGGGCTCATGAACGGCGGCGACCCCTTGGTCATGCCGATGGCGGTCTTTGCTCGACGGTCGGCGGCAAAGGCGATCCCGAAGTCGAGGATCCGGATCTTCCCCGCCGCGTCGATCATCAGGTTCGCGGGCTTCAGGTCGCGGTGGACCAGGCCCAGCAACTTCCCCGAGGGGCTCCTCGCCTCGTGGGCATCCGACAGACCATCGAGCAGCTCCGAGAACAGATACAGCACCTCCTCGAAGGAGAGCCGCCGCCCTCCCTTCACCAGGTCGAACAACGTGAGTCCATCGACGAACTCGAGCACCAGGCCGTGCAGCCGACCCAGGTCGGGGGTGTCGAAGGACTCGAACCCGCGCAGATCCACGATGTTGGGATGCCGCAGCCGGGACAGGATCGACGCCTCATCCGCGAGGGCGTCCAGGATCATCGGAGTCTCCCGCGCCACCTTCGGGTCGACGAGCTTGAGCGCGACGCGGTCGACGAAGCCCATGGGCCCCGACTTCTCGGCCTCGTAGACCGACCCGAAGCCGCCCCGTCCCAGCAGGCGCACCAAACGATAGGGACCAAGCTGGCGAGGAAGGGTGAGTTCCTTCATGGGAGAAGAACAGTGAGAAGAGCGAGGCGGCGCATGGGGCCCTCCGGCCAGATTGGGGGTGCCCCTTGTAGCAACCCGCGAAGCAGCCCGTCACCCCCGCGGCAGGCTGAGTCCCTATCCTCGCGCGATGCCCGCCCGCGCCCCGTCGCTCCTCCTGCTGTTCGCCGCCCTGCCGACCTTCGCTCTCGCGGAGCTCCCCACCCCCGTGACCCCCGAGTGCGGCAACAGCGCGGACCTGTCGGTGTGCCCCCCCGGCTCCGGCGACTGGACGCTGTGGAACTTCACCCCGGCCGACTTCGAGGTCCTGGACCCGGCGGAGGTGCCGCTGGGCATCGGCAACGGCGTGCTGCCCGCGTGGCAGGTGAGCACGGGTCGGTGGGACCAGGTGGTGGCCGTCGCCGACTCCGGCATCCGTTGGGACAGCTGGAAGACGGTGAACAAGATCTTCCTCAACGTCGACGAGCTTCCCCTCCCCCAGGACAGCTCCGGAGCCGAGCTGTCGACGTACGACGCGGACGGCAACGGGCTCGTCAACGTGCGGGACTACGGCAACGACCCGCGGGTCCTCATCACGGCCGGGGACGACGTCGCCGACAACATGCTCGACGCGAGCGACCTCCTCGCCACCTTCAGTGACGGGGTCGACGACGACGGCAACGGCTACGTCGACGACATCGCGGGCTGGGACTTCTTCGAGAACGACAACAACGCCTTCGCCACCAACCTGAGCAACTACGGCGACCACGGCACCGGCGTGATGGCCGACGCCGCCGGCGAAGCGGGCAACGGCGGCATCGGCGTGTGCCCGAACTGCGCGGTCCTCCCCATCCGGGTGGGCGACTCCTTCATCACCACGGCTCCGCACATCGCCCAGGCGATTCTCTTCGCGGGTACCCACGAGACGGCCTCTCTCTCCATGGCCCTCGGGGGCATGACCAACAACGACCTGGTGCAGGCGGCCGTGGACTGGGCCATCAGCAAGGGCACGGTCATCGTGGCGGCGGCGGGCGACGAGACCTCCTTTCACCGCAACTGGCCCGGCGCCCTGCCCGGCGTGCTCAACGTCCACTCCATCACCGCGTCCAACCGCGACGACATCGCCTCGGCCACCTCGTTCCTTCGCTTCGTGAACTGCAACAACTTCGGGGGGCGCGTCGACCTGGTGGCGACCTCGTCCAACGCGTGCGCCACGGGCGCGGTGGCCAAGATCAGCGGCGCGGTGGCACTGCTTCAGTCGGCGTCGATGGAGCTGCGAGGAGAGCGGATCCCCCCGACGGAGCTGGTGCACCTGCTCAACTCCACCGCCACGGACGTCGACATCCCCGACTCCCGGAGCCTGTCCCCGGACCCCGACCTGTTTCCCTCCTACCCCGGGTGGGACGCGTTCTTCGGATGGGGACGAATCCACGTGGGCCGGGCGATGAGCGCGGTCGTCGCCGACGCCATGCCGCCAGAAGCTCAGATCACGAGCCCTGACTGGTACTCGCTGCACCAACAGGCGGACTACACCTGGGGGCCCGACGGCGCAGGCGCCCTCTGGGAGAGCGACGGCTTGGCGGTCGAGGGAGTGGTCGGCGAAGACGCGGTCAGCTGGCGCCTCGAGTGGGGTGTCGGCACCGACGTCCCCGAGGACGCCTGGATGAGCGTGTCCGAGGGAGAGGGGGCGGTGGATGGCCTGCTCGGCACCATCGACGTGGGCGAGCGCTGGGCGGAGGTCACGGCTCCTCCCCCGCCGCCGGCCGGCTGCAGCGGGGAGGACGTGCCCGAGGAGACGAACTCGTGGCTTCGCGAGGGGGACCCCCTGGAAGAAGCGGGCTACGAGCCGACGCACACCGCCCGCGCCTACACATCCTCGGACACCATCACGACCCGATACGACGCCCTCGACGGGGCCCACCTGAGTCTTCGCCTGACGGTGACCGATGCGGGCGGACGGGTCTCCGAGGCGCGACGGCAGGTGTTCGTGCGCCGGGACGACCGACTGCTGCCGGGCTTTCCCATGCAGCTCGGCTCGTCGCTGGAGCCCAGCTCCGCCCTCGTGGACCTGGACGGGGACGGAGCCCTCGAGATCGTGCAGGCCACCTCCCACGGCGAGGTGCACGTGCTGAACGCGGCGGGAGAGGAGCTGCCTGGCTGGCCTCAGACCACGGGCCCGTACCCCACTGTCGACCCCGGCGCGCCCAACAACCACCTGGGCATCGCCGCCTGGGACGAGCTCGACGCGGGAGAGCTTCGCCAGAACATCGTGGGCTCGCCGGCGGTGGCCGACCTCGATGGCGATGGCGTCCTCGAGGTGGTCGTCCCCACGCTGTCCGGGGTGCTGCACGTGTGGAGCGCGGACGGGCAGGTGTTCCCCGGCTTCCCGGTGTTCGTGGACTTCGACCTGTGCGACCCGGCCCTGCGCGGCGACGACGTGCGCACGGACTGCGGCATCTTCGGGACTCCAGCCCTGGCAGACCTCGATGGCGACGGGGGCCTGGACATCATCGTGGGCGCCATGGACCAGCACCTGTACGCGTGGGACGCGACCGGCGAGCTGCTGGACGGCTTCCCGACCTTTGTGCAGGCCGGGCCCGATCTGCCCGACGCCCAGGGCGAGATCGCCCGCATCGTCTCCAGCCCAGCGTTGGGTGACCTCGACGGCGACGGAGACCTCGAGGTGGTGCTGGGGACGGGGCAGACGGCGGGCAGCGACTTCGCCGGGTACGGGCTGCTGTACGCCCTCGACCACACCGGAGTGGTGCTCGACGGCTTCCCCATCGCCATCTTCGCCGGCTTCGCGGGCGCGCTCCCCTACATCGGCGAGGGGGTCGTGGTGTCCCCGGCGCTGGTGGACATGGACGGCAACGGCGACCTGGAGATCGTGGCGAGCGCCATGGCCGACCCCGGGACGGTCTTCGACCACGACGGCACCCCCTACGCGGACATCGCCGCCGCAATCCCGGCCTACGGCGAGAACAGCAACAGCACCGAGCCCTCGGCGCTGTGGATGGCGGCGAATCCGTCGGTGGGTGACCTCGACGGCGACGGCGTGCCCGACGTGTTCGCGGGGGGCTCCGGCATCGGGTACGGGCTCAACATCGCGGCCTGGACGCGACGCCTGGAGCACCAGCACCTGCTGATGGGGTACCAGGGCCACGACGATGGCTCGCAGATGCGTCCGTTCTCGGGGTTCCCCCGGGTGGTGGAGGACATCCAGTTCTTCGGCTCACCGGTGCTCGCCGACGTCAGCGGCGACGGCCAGATCGACGTGGTGAACGGCACGACCTACACGGCGCGCGCCTTCAGCGAAGACGGCTCGGAGCCTGCCGGGCCGTGGTTCACGGGCGGCTGGGCCATGGCGGGCAGCAGCGTGGGCGACCTCGACGGCGACGGGTACCTCGAGCTGGTGGCGTCGACCCGGGAGGGCTGGCTGTTCGCGTGGCGAACCGACGGACGAGCTGACGGGCCCATCGAGTGGCCCATGTTCCGCCACGACCCGCGGCGCACGGGCAACTACGAGGTGCCGCTGGCCGTGCAGGCCGGTCCCGTGGAGGTTCCGCCCGGCGAGGACGACCCCATCGACGAGGGCTGCGCGATAGGCGGCGGCGCCAGCGCGGGCTGGCTCGTGGTGCTGTTCGCTGGGTGGCGAAGAAGGCGGCGCGGAGAGCGCTGAGGGCTGCGCGAAGCAGCCCGGACGTCAGCGCACGCGCTCGACGAAGTGCCCGTCGCGGGTGTCCACCTTGACCATGGTGCCCACGGCGACGTAGCCGGGGACCTTGATCTCGATGCCATCGCCCACCACGGCGCGCTTGAACTGCGCCTTCGCGGTGGCGCCCTTCATGACGGGGTCCGCCTCGGTGACCTCGAGCACGACCGTGTCCGGCAGCTCGACGCTCACCAGGGTGCCGTCGACGCGCATGGCCTGGATGCCCTCGAGGCCATCGGACAGGAAGACCGCGGCGGGGCCGATGTCGTCGGCCGTCATGGCGAACTGCTCGTAGGTGTCCGCCTCCATGAAGTGGAAGTGCTCCGAGTCCTTGTAGAGGTACGACGCGGACTTCCGCTCGACATCCACCGGCGGGTACTTCTCGCCGCTGCGCAGGGACTCACTGAGGAGCTGGCCCGTCAGGAGGTTGCGCATCTTGGTCTTCGCGATGGTGCCGCCGCCCCGCGCAGTGGGGGTCGTGAAGTTCACGTCGACGACGATCATGGGCGCTCCCTTGTACTGGAAGCACACGCCTTTTCGGAGGTCAGAAGCATCAAACATGCGCGGGAAGGTACACGAGCCACCTTGGCCCTGAGCGATCCGCTGGCGACAGACTGGAGCGAGGGCTAGAAATCCCCCATGAGCCGTCTCGCACTCCTGTTCGCGCTGACCCTGCCGCTCTCTTCAGGCTGTGGGGCGACCTGGTCCGAGCCCTTCGACGCGGCGAGCCACGGCGCCCTCAGCGGAGTCTGGGGCTCGGGGCCCGACGACGTCTTCATCGTGGGTGGCGACTTCACCCAGTCCGAGATCCTGCACTTCGACGGCTCCGACTGGACCGACATGGAGGCCCCTCCCCTGCCCCTGCTGGCGTGGGTCTACGGCTGGGGCCCCGACCAGGTCATGGCCGTGGGCGTGGACGGCGGAGCTGCCTGGTACAACGGCACGAGCTGGGAGGTCCTGGAGACCGGCACCGACGAGGACCTGTGGGGGGTCTTCGGCTTTGGACCCGACGACGTCTGGGCCGTGGGGGGCGACGCCAGCGATCTGGGCTCCGAGCCCGTGGTCCTGCACTGGGACGGCACCGCGTTCGAGTCCGTGACCATCGACCCGGCGGAGATGCCCCGCGCCCCCGCCAGCCTCTTCAAGGTGTGGGGAGTCGGCGACACCCTGTTCGCCCTCGGGCAGAACGGCCAGATCGTGTCGTGGGACGGCACGGCGTGGCGGGACTCCCCGGCCGGCGCCGGGGCGGACCAGGACTTCGTCTCCCTGTGGGGCACCGGCGAAGACAACATCGTGGCGGTGGGCGGTCGCGGCAACTCGCGCATCGGGACCTGGGACGGCTCAGCCTGGAACACCGTGCAGCCGTCGGGAGTCGGCGGACTCAACGCGGTCTCCATGACGACGCCCGACGTGGCCCTCGTGGGGGGTGTGAACGGCTTCGTCGGCACCTTCGACGTCGCCAGCGGAGAGCTCCAGTTCGAGGAGACGCTGGAGGGAGGAGACGTGCACGCGATCTGGGCCGACGAAGACGGCCGTCACTACGCGGTCGGCGGCCGCTTCAGCGAGCCCATGTCTGGACTCGCCTTCGTGCGAAAGGGCGCTCTGTGAACCACTGGCTCGTACGCGCCACCTTCGCGGCCGCGCTCGTGGGGGCGGGTCTCGGTTGTTCGTCGGGGCACGGCTCCATCGCGGAGGACATCAGCGCGCCGCTGGGTGAGCCCGTCCCCTACGCGACGGCGGAGCAGCTCGCGGCCTTCGAGCGCGGGAAGGACGTCGCCCTCCACCGCTTCACTCGCGCCGAAGGCCTGGGGCCCGCCTTCAACGTCACCTTCTGCGCGTCGTGCCACGAGCGCCCCGTGACCGGCGGCAGCGCAGGGACCTACCGGAACTTCTCCATCGCGGCCCGCCTCACCCCGGACGGCGCGTATCAACCCGCCATGTCCGCCGGTCCAGCCGGGGGCGTCGTCCGCCTGTACCAATACGCGGACGGAGAGCCAGCGCGGCCGCTCCTGGACCCCGCGGACAACATCGTCGGCGGGCGCAACCCCATCCCCTTCTTCGGGGTGGGACTGCTGGCCGAGCTCGACGAGGACGAGATCCTCAAGCGCTCCGACCCGGACGACGAGAACAACGACGGCATCAGCGGCCGCCCCAACTACGACCGCGGCTTCGTGGGGCGCTTCGGTCGGAAGGCCCAGACCGTCTCCGTGGAAGGCTTCATCCGAGGCCCGCTCTTCAACCACCTCGGCGTCACCACGGACCCGCTGACGGAGGCAGAGAAGGCAGCGCTGCCCGTGAACTCGAGCGGCTCCGCCCAGGCGTTCCATTGGTCCTTCTCCCTCATCAAGGAGGCCTACGCCCAGGTCGCCGCGCCCGAGACTCCGCTCACGGACGACGACGGGGTACCCGATCCCGAGATGACCAACGCCGAGCTCTTCGACCTGGTGAGCATGTCGATGCTCATGGCGGCGCCACAGGTGTCCACCGAACTCACCGACGAAGAGAAGGCCGGCCGCGGCCGCTTCGACGACGCCGGGTGCGGCGACTGCCACACCCCCCGGCTGAAGAGCCCCCGAGGCAACCTGCCGGTCTACTCGGACCTGCTGCTGCACGACATGGGGCCGGACATGGACGACGGCGTCCGCGCGGGTGAAGCGACGGGCACCGAGTACCGCACCCAGCCTCTCTGGGGCATCCACGCCGTGGGCCCATACCTGCACGACGGGCGGGCCGGCAGCATGGAGGAGGCCATCCTGTGGCACGGCGGGGAAGGTCAGGCGTCGCGCGACGCCTTCGCCGCCCTCGACCTCACCGCCCGCGGCGAGCTCATCGCGTTCCTCTCGAGCCTTGGCGGGCGTGACCAGTACACCGAAGGGCTCATCCCCCCCGGCGAGCCGAACCCCGCCCCCGGCGACTGGGGCGGCCCCGACACCGCTCTCAGCCCCGACGAGGCGGCGTTGTTCGAGGAAGCTCGCCTGCTCTTCGACCGCGAGTTCAGCTTCGGCGACGGGGCGGGGGGCCCGCGCTTCAACGGCGACTCATGCCGCGCGTGCCACTTCGAGCCGGTGTTCGGCGGAGCCGGACCTCGGGGGGTAAACGTCTCCCGCCACGGCATCCTGACGGAGCAGGGCGACTTCGCGGTCCCCGCCGTGGGCACGATCCTGCACCGGGCCACGTCCTTGTCAGACAGCGCGGTGCGCGCCCAACCTGAGGCGG
This sequence comes from Deltaproteobacteria bacterium, assembly GCA_023954745.1. Taxonomy (GTDB): domain Bacteria; phylum Myxococcota_A; class UBA796; order UBA9615; family UBA9615; genus JAGSHC01. The sequence continues at coordinate 15,461 of JAGSHC010000120.1, forward strand.
AGATCTTCGAGCATCGCCAGACTCCGCACCTGTTCGGACTCGGGCTCCTCGAGGGGGTCTCCGAGGACGAGATCCTCAGCCGCGCCGACCCCGACGACATCGACGGCGACGGCATCAGCGGCAAGGCATCCTGGACCGACGGGGGACGCCTGGGCCGCTTCGGCTGGAAGGCCCAGGTCCCCAACATCGACGAGTTCGTGCGCGACGCAGTCACCGCCGAGCTGGGCATGACGCTCCCGTGGGTCGAGGGCCTGACCTTCGGTCGGGTCCAGGACAACGACTCGATCCCCGATCCGGAGTTCTCCCTGGCGGACGCGGACTTGCTGGCCTTCTACCTGCGCCGCCTCGCCCCTCCGCCCCGCACCCCCGGCCCCGACCCTGCCGCAGAGGCCGCCGGAGAGCAGGTCTTCGCCGACGTGGGCTGCGATGGGTGCCACACCCCGTCCCTCGCGGGCGCCTCGGGGCCCGTCGCCGCCTACACGGACCTCCTCCTGCACGACGTCCTCCCGGAAGGCCGGCTCGGCATCGAAGACGCATCCGCCGAGATGGGGGAGTTCCGCACCTCACCGCTGTGGGGCGTCGCCCAGACCGCGCCGTACATGCACTCCGGGGAGGCCGACTCCGTGCGGGAGGCCATCCTGCTGCACGCCGGGGAGGCCCTCGGGGCCGTCACCGCGTTCTCGGCCCTCGACCAGGCAGACCAGGCGGCGCTGCTCGCCTTCGTCGAGTCGCTCTGATGGGACGGCGGGCTCTTCGCTGGATCGCACCGCTGGTGCTGGCTCTCCTCGCCGGCGTCGGCTGTCCGACGACCGCCCCCCCCGACGACTTCCCTCCCATCATCGACCCCCTCTCCCGGCCCGCGGAGCCCACCCTCGCGGTGAGCTCGTTCATGCCCTCGTCGGAGTGCGCGGACTGCCACCCGGACCACGTCGACCGCTGGAGCACGTCGTCCCACGCCTACGCCATGGTGGACCCCGTGTTTCGCGCCCTCGTGGAGGTGCGCCGGGCCGACCACGACGGCGCCCAGGACACCTTCTGCTTGCAGTGCCACACCGCCATCGGCACCCGGGGCGGCGAGATCGTGCCCGGCTTCGACTGGGATGCCCTGTCGCCCGTCGTCCAGGAGGGCGTGACCTGCGAGGCGTGCCACAAGGTGGCGGCCCTGGAGCGCACGTGGAACAGCGGGCACGTGCTCGATGAGGGCGGGCCCATGTACGGACCCCTTCAAGACCCCGAGGCCTCGGCCCTGCACGAGTTCGCCTACTCCGACCTGCACACCCAGTCGGCGTTCTGCGCTGGGTGTCACGAGGTGGTGGAGCTCGACGGGCTGCCCCTCGAGAGGCCCTACTCGGAGTGGCTGGAGAGCCCCGCCGCCGATGCCGGGCAGACCTGCCAGGACTGCCACATGCCGTCCTACGAGGGGCCGGCCGCCGAGGGAGGCCCCCCACGCACGCTGCACGACCACCGCTTCGTCGGCATCGACGTGCCCCTCGCCCCCGGGTTCGCCACGGAGGGCCAGATCGCGGAGGTGCGGGCTCGCATCCTGGAGCTCATCGACGGGTCCGCGTCCCTGGAGTTGCGCGCCGAGCCGGTCGCTGCCGGGCAGACGGTGAACCTCGTCGCCACCGTGCACAACCACATCGACGGCCACAACCTGCCTACGGGATCGACGTTCATCCGCCAGATGTGGCTCGAGCTGGAGGTCCGCGACGCCGACGGCGCCGTCGTGTTCCAGACCGGCCACCTGGACGACAACGGAGACCTGCGCAACCACTGGAGCGCCCTGGACCCCTACGGCGACCCGAACCTGATCACCTACGGCTCGGGGTTCACGGACCCGAGCGGCGCGCCCGAGCTCTTCCCCTGGCGGGCCAGCGAGCACACGAGCGCCTCGATCCCGCCGCAGCACGACCGCACGTCGACGTTCTTCGTGCCGACGACGGCCGCCACGAACGGTCCTCTCGAGGTGACGGCTCGGGTCCGGCTGCGCACCCACCCGCCGTTCCTGCTGCGGGCGCTGGGGCTCGACGAGCTGATCCCGTCGGTGGAGACCTACGACTTGGCAGTGGCTCAGACGACGGTGGAGCTGACGACAACCACGCCGTAGCTCCCCCCGTTCCCCCTCTGGAGATCAGAAAATTAGTTATTGCTAATTTTTGGGCGGCGGGACAGACTCCTGCCCATGGAACTCCGACACGGCAGGACGCCGACCCAACAGCGAGCTCGGGATCGGGTGGAGCGCGTGCTCGACGGCGCGGCCGTGGTGTTCGCCGAGTGCGGCTACGCGAAGGCGACCACCAACCGCATCGCCAAGGAGGCAGGGGTCCACGTCCCGTCCGTGTATCAGTACTTCCCCAACAAGGACGCGCTGCTCGCTGAGATCTGGGACCGGCACGTCGATGCGCTCATCGGCGCCCTGCAGGGGATGCTCTCGTCCCCCGCCGAGGCGCCCGTCCCCGAGACGGCCCGGCTCTACATCACCCTGGTGCTCGAGATGCACGCCGCCGCGCCCGACCTGCTGAGCGTGCTCTACCAGGAGGGGCCGCGCCTCCCGGGAGTCCGCAGCCTGCGCGACGAGGCCGCCGCCCTGCTCGTCCCCTATCTCGAACATCACCGAGCCCTGCTGCGGCCTGGCTCCATCGACGTCGCCGCCTTCGTCCTCGCGAGTGCCGTCGAGGGCGTCGCCCGGCAAGCGGTGGTTCCTCCTGCTCCGTCCATCGAGGCCTTGACCGACGAAGTCGTGGCCCTGGTCACCTCCTATCTCGGAATCTCCGATGTCTGAACTTCGTGCCGTCCTCCGCCGTCCGAACACCGCCTGGCCCACCATCGCGCTGGCCGCCGGGGCTGTCGGTCTCGCAGTGGGGTCCTTCGTGGGCGCAGCGGCGGGCGTGCTCTCCTACGCGGTGGCCGCGCCCGGCATGGTGGTCGCGGCGTTCGTCGCGTTCACTCCGATGCACGACGCGGCCCACGGAGCGGTGGCCCGTAAGCGTCGGACCAACGAGTTCGTCGGCCGGCTGTGCAGCGTGATCCTGGCGGGGCCGTACGCAGGGTTCCGATGGATGCACTTCCAGCACCACGGGCACACGAATGACGCGGAGCTCGACCCCGACAACTACTCGGGGCGAGGACCGACCTGGGCCCTTCCGCTCCGGTGGCTCACCCAGGACCTGCACTACTACTGGCTGATCATCCAGCAGTGGGGAGAGCGCCCGGCGTCCGAGCGGCGCGAGATCGCCCTGAACCTCGTGGGGCTCGCGGCGCTAGTGGGAGGCCTGTGTGCGCTGGGATATGGGGCGGAGGTGATCTTCGTGTGGTTGCTGCCGGTGCGCGTTGCCTTGGGAATGCTGGCGTTCACTTTCGACTACCTGCCCCACTCGCCGTACGAAGCGACGGGAGCCGAGGACCGCTACCGAGCGACGCGCATCATCGAGGCGCCGTTCCTGACGGTGGTCCTGCTTCAGCAGAACTACCACCTGATCCATCACCTGTACCCGGCGGTTCCGTTCTACCGGTATCGCGCTGTCTATCGGGTGGTCGCGCCCGAGCTCGCCGCAAAGGGAGCCCGCGTGACGCAGTGGGGGGTGCCGCGCGAGGTGCCGAGGCCTCGGACGCAGCCGGCCGGCCAGGTGGTCCTCGACGGCTGAATCCCCGGGCGGAGTGGCGTTCGACATCCCGCTCGGCCGCGGAACCTGCTCTTCTAGGGAGGCGCTGGGAGGGGTGATGCCGCGTCCCCGACCG
>JAGSHC010000376.1 GCA_023954745.1 Deltaproteobacteria bacterium
GCGACGGCGCGGGCGACCGCGGGGTAGACGCCACCGGGGCCACCGGGGCCGCCGCGGGGGCCGATGCCTCCGGGGGGGACCCCAGCACCAGGTTTGCACCAGGAACGACCCGGACCGTGGGACGCACGACTTCGTCCTGCTCGGGCCCTTCGGGGTAGAGGGCGTCCAAGTCGACCGAGACGCCAGCCTCGAGCAGACGCGCCACCGCATCGAGGAGGTTGTGCACCCCGTCACGCCCTCGACGACACGCCGTCACGGCGACATGGGGGCGGTCTTCCAGAATCTGCTGAATCATGCGGGTGCAGGACCCCTGCGGGCCGCACTCCACGAACACCCGAACCCCATCGTCCCAGGCCGCGCGCACCGTTGCGGGCCAATCCAGGCCTCGCAGAGCGTTCGACAGGATGGAATCGGCTGCGGAATCTGCGGTGAGTTCGTACGCCCGGCCCCAGGCCCCTGAGTACACCGAGAGCCCTGGAGGCGTGTCCGTCGGAAGCTCGTGCAGCGCACGGTACTCAGCTGCCACGGGCTCCACGAGCGAGCAGTGCACGGTGGGCACGCCGAAGAGTGGTCGTGCGTGCGCGCCAACGACCGCCGCCAACGCCTCGACGTCCGGCATCCGCCCGCCGACGACGCACTCCGTGGGCGTATTGACGATGAGGAGCGCCGCCGTGGTCGGGGACTGCTTCAGAGCACTCCGGACCACCTGCGCGTCGACATCCAAGACGGCGCACCACCAATCACGGGCTCCGCCCCATGCATCCCCGGCGATGTCGTTGGTCCCCGCGAGCTGGGTGGTGAACAGCGGGGACTCGGAGACCCGATGGAACATCAAGTCGCGGTCGCTCCAGGCTCCGCTGGAGAACAGCGCCGCAGACTCTCCGAGCGAGTAGCCCATGACCGCGTCCGGGGCCACACCGAGACGTTCGAGCACCCGCGCGACGGTCACTCCGTGGGCCACCTGCGCGAAGATCACCTCCCGGGGGGTGCGCTCGGCCTCTTCGAGTGATTGGTCCCGCCAGCCCTCCGACCAGTCCGCCCTCCACGGGGCAAACGTTCGTGGAACGAGCTGGCTCGCCAGGGTCTCCGTCTCGGCATGGAGTTCACGCGCGACACGGGGGAAGCCCAGGAGGAGGTCCTTGCCCATTCCGATGTAGTGATTGCCCGAGCCCGGGAACACCCATGCGACTCGACCAGGCGTCTGGGGAGCAGGGCGAAGACGCCCCCCGCTGCGCGCCTCACGCATGCGCGCTCGCAACTCACGCACCGACGCTGCCACGATCACCCGGCGACCGGGAACATGACCGTTGGGGCGCGCCTGGCGACCCTCGCCGCCTCGATGCCACCGACGAGCGAGCGCGTCGATGGACTCGTCGTCCGATGTGCCTGCGAGGAGAGCATCCAACGCATCCGCGCCCCGCGTGATCTCCTCAGCCGAATCTCCTTCGAGCAAGAAGAGACCCGCCTTGCGGAGCGTCCGCAGGACACCCGAGGTGGCGCGCAGGGCCTCTGGGGCCTCCTCTAGGACGACGTGAGTACACGCCCCATCGATCCCTCGGCCACTCACGGCTGCGCGGCGGGGACCAGAGGACCGGTCGTGGAGCCAAGGCATCGGCGAAATGGGGACATGCAGGCCCGCCGCAAGCGTTGTGTTGCTCACGAACTGCGGCTGCGCGGGAAGGACCGACTCTCGGAGAGCAAGGCTCACCCGCAACACGGACAGCAGCCCAGAGGCAGCACCGACGTCTCCACTGATCGCAGACGCTGCTCCCAGCGCCGTCTCCGCCCCCCCATAGAGACGCCCCACGGCGGCGAGTTCGTCAGCGTCGCCCGACGGCCCCGAGCGAGCGGACAGCTCTACGAGGCCCGCCTGGGGTTGCTCCCCGATCTCGCGCCAGGCGCTCTGAGCAGCGTGCTCTGCGTCGGCGTGGCTGCTTCCCACCCCTCGAATCACGGAGTGCACCCGGTGGCCACTCTCTTCCGCTGTCTCGAGCCGCTCGAGAACCAGGGCGACCGCGCCCTCCCCAGGAACCGGACCACGTGACGACGCGTCGAGGGCGTAACTGTGGCCATCCACCGACCTCGGGACGAGGCGGTGGGAAGCAAGAACCGCGCGGGGATCTCCCGCCAGATCCACGGCGACCACGACGACCCGGTCGAGGGCTCCGCTCCGAAGCAGCCGGCAACCGACCTCCAGCGCGCGAGAGCCGGACCCGTCCTCGTTGGAGACCATGAAGGCAGGCCCGCCCAGGTCGAGTTCCCGGGCGATGCGACTTGCGATCATCCCGCCGAGCGCACCCTGCGTCCGGGTGGCATCGAGGTGCGGGCCCAGGAGCTGCGTCGCTTCGGGATCGCTCCAGCGCAATGCAAAGCCAGAGGTCTCGAGGTCCAGACTGGCGCCAACCACGCAGCCGGTGCGGGGGCCTCCCTCATCCCACCCCGCGTCGTCACTCGCCTCCCCTGCCGCGATCAACGCGACGGTGTGCTGGGGAAGAACCGCGGCCATCTCCGAGGGGAGGAGGCGAAAGCGGCCCACGGGGACATCGACGGACTCGATCCAAGCGCCCGGGAGTGGACCTGCGAGCTCGGGGGCCCCCTCCACGAGCCAACGGTCGTCGGAGAGATCGCCCCAGCGCCCTCGGGGGCGGTCGCGTCGGTCCACGTCCCCAGCGAGAAGGGCCGGGGCCAACGTCTCCATGCTCTTGTGAGTCCCCACGAAGGCGCCCATGCCCACCACAGCCACCGCACTCGCGATGGTGGAGGCGTCCGGTCGCCCCGGTGGGCTCGGGGCTACTCCGGTCCACTGCTCGACGATGACGTGGGCATTGATCCCGCCGAATCCGAAGGCAGAGACGGCCGCGCGGCGCGGGTGGCCACCCGACGGGGCGCGCCATGGTGAAACCTCATCGAGGATCCGTAGCCCTTCGACTCGGGCCGCTTCCGAGGCCGTCGCGCTGCTCAGACCAGCGGAGGGAGGAAGCAGCTCGTCTTCCAACGCAAAGACGACCTTCATCAGCCCGGCGGCCCCCGCCCCCGTGAGCAGATGACCGACGTTGGACTTCACGGAGCCGATGACCGCCGCCTCGGGGGCGTCGGCTCGCAACGCGGTGAGCGAGCCGAGCTCGGTGGCATCACCGCGAGGAGTCCCCGTGCCGTGACACTCGATGAGGTCGACGGTCCCGGGGTCAATCCCCGCGGCTCGATATGCGCTGCGCATGGCGCGAAGCTGCCCTTCGCTCGCCGGCGCCAGCAAGCTGCCCTCTCGGTCGTTGGAGAGCCCCTCCCCCCGGAGGACGGCGCGGATGGTGTGCCCACCTCGCACCGCGTCGTCGAGACGCATCAGAACGAACGCGCCGGCGCCCTCTCCCACGACGAGACCATCCGCCTCCTTGGAGAACGGCTGACAGCGGCCCGAGGGGGACAACGCACGGAGTTGGGAGAAGCCAATGCTGGTGTAGAGGCAGTCCGGTCGGGAGGCTCCCCCAGCGAGCACCGCATCCAGCCGCCCAGCTCGCAGCTCCTCGCACGCGAGAGCCACGGCGTACAGCGACGAGGCGCAGGCGGCGTCCAAGGAGTATGCCGGGCCCTCGATGCCGAGGCAGCTCGCGAGGATCCCCACGGGCAGAGCGGTGACGTAGCGGTCGAGCGGATCCGGCTCCCCCTGGGACTCCGAGGCGCCCAGGCGCCCCCGCGCGCTCCGCCCGATGGTGGCGGCGCTCCACTCGCGCGCGCCTTCGGTGGGAAGCGCGATGTTGGCGAGAATGACTCCCGAGCGAGGCCCGCCCTCGGCGAGGCCAGCGCTATCCCACGCGTCGGCACCCACCCGGAGAATGAGCCGAACGAGGGGGTCGAGTCCGTCCACCCTGCCCGGCTCCCACCCCGCATCCCGCAGTCGGGGGGCGAGGTCCGCAATGTCTGGCGTCTCCACCAACCCAGCCATCACGGAGACGAGTCGGTCGGGAACTCCGTGCTCGTCGGCTTGAAGCCGCCTCGCTGCCGCGCCACCCCGGCTGTCGGGTATGGGAGCGAGCACGGACCGCCCCTCCCGCACGACAGAGCGAAGACCCTCGAGGCCTCCTCCGCCCGGGAATACGCCGGCGATGCCAACGATGGCGATGGGCTGCACGGGACTCACGCCGAGATCACGCGGGGGATGCAGGGCGGGCGGTGCCGCGTCCGGTGGCAAACGCGGCCTCGAGAGATGCCGACGCAGTGCACGTGTAGCCGTCGAAGCGCGCCAGCAGCTCGCCGCCAGGCCCCAACACGTCCACATCCGAGAGCACGTTGCCTCCACGACGTCGCCTCACGGTGGCCACAATGCGGACTTCCTCGGCCGGAAGCGTGCCAAAGGCGCGGAAACGAGCGATACGGGACGGGAGGGATGGCGCGCCGACGAACTCCCGACACCACAGAATCATCGCCTGGAAGATCCCGTCGACCACCAGAGGGTCCACGGACCAGGCGTCGACGCCACTGCCCGGCTGCCAGACGTTCGGAGCAGGGGCTCGGCGGAGGGTCGCCGCGATGCCGCCCTCCCAGACCCCAGCCACAGAGCTCACACATTGAAACGCGGGGCCGTGGAACAACGCGCGGCCGTACACGTCGTCACCGACCGAGAGCGCGCGAAGCTCCGAAGGCCACTCGACAGGAGACGGGACCTCCAGCCGTGCGCGATCCGGGGGGTGCAGGGTGACGACGGCACGGACCCGGGCGCGGCCCGTGGCGTCGACCAAC
>JAGSHC010000480.1 GCA_023954745.1 Deltaproteobacteria bacterium
AGGTTCCGGGTGTCGAACGCCGCCAGCTCCGCCTCCTCCGCCGACCGACCGACCCGCACCCCGCCGCTGCGACCGAGCCGGGGTGTCGCGTCGAAGAGGGACAGGCAGATGGCATCGAGGATCGTGGTCTTCCCCGAGCCCGTCGGGCCCGTGATGGCGAACACGCCGACCTGTGACAGCGGGGGCTTCGACAGCCACAAGAGCCGCTCCCCACCGGGCTCCAGGGGCGTCGGCCCCTCGCCCAGACTCGCCAGATTCTCCCAGCCCACCGCGAGGATCCTCATGGGAGGTCGTCCTGGTGCACCGCGTCGAGCAGGTCGGAGTACGCCGCGAGGAGCTCCGACGGGGGCGTGGCGTCGAAGGTCCGCTCGTAGAGCTGGAGGAAGACGTCCTCAGGGTCCAGATCCCGCAGGTTCTGGCGCGTCGGGGCGCTCACCTCGCCCTGGTCCCCCATGTAGGTCACCCCCAGCTTCACCAGCCGCGCGCGCTTGCCCACCAGAGCCTCTTCGATGGTGCGACGCAGGGCCGGGTCCGGAAGCTGCAGCAACACCTGGACCTCGAGCAGAGGTCGATCGATGGGTCCTCCGAGCGAGCCCGGAGGCGGCGCGAGCGGCGCGGTGGCCGGCCCCCCATCCGCGGGAGTCCCGATGAGCGACAGCTGCCCCGTGGACCACCCGGCGGGGATCTCGTTTGCCGGCGGCCCGAGGTCGGCGACCTCCGGGAGAAAGGCATCCTCAGGCAGCGCGGCGAGGGCCTCCAGGACCTTCTCGGGCGTCTCTGCCCCCTCGTCGGGCACCCGCAGGATGTCGATCCTCCGGGGCACCGGGATCGGCCGAGCACGCGAGAATGCCGCCCCTTCCAGCTCCACCAGCAACACCTGATGCTCGTAGTTCCGCTCTCCCAGCGACAACGGAATCGGCGAGCCGCAGTACCGCACATGAGGCGCGCCCACGGACTGGGCCTTGTGGAGGTGTCCCAAGGCGACGTAGGCGACGTCCTCGGGAAAGAGCGACGCAGGCAGGGCGTGCTGGTTTCCCCCGAGGATCTTGCGCTCGCTCAGCTCCGAGAGGCTGCCCCCGGCCATGTAGCAGTGACCCATGGCGACAATGGCGTGCTCGTCAGCCTTGCGCCGCCGCGCCTCGGCGATGACCTCCTCGTAGGTGCGCCACACCCCGTCGATGAGATCGTCCTCGTGCCGGCGGCCGGTTTCGTCGGGGCGCGGAAGATCGGCCGGTCGCAAGAACGGCACCGCACACACCCAGGCAGCGACCCCGAGGGCATTGCGCACCGGCACCACCAGTCGAGACATATCCAGGCGGCCGTCCTCCTTGCGGGGCAGCCCTCCGAGCACATGGACGCGGCCCCCGCCCTTGGCCGCGCTGCCCAGCCCCCGCAACAACGGGTTGGGCGCGTCCAGTCGCGCGGCCGAGTCGTGATTGCCTCCCACGACCACGATGTCCAACCGTGGGAAGCGCCGGTGGGCCGTGGCGAGGAACTCGTACCAGTCGTTCTGTGCTTCGGCGGGAGGGTTCGCGGTCTCGAACACGTCCCCCGCCACGAGCAACAGGTCCACCGCGTGCTCGCGAATCACCTCGTAGAGGAAGTCGAAGAACAGCCGGTGCTCACGCGCCCGCGAGAGGTCGTGCAGGGTGTG